>LVWS01000019.1 GCA_002083365.1 Nitrospira sp. SG-bin1
TGGCGGACGTGATCTGGAACAACGCGCCGAAGAGTATCCTGGATCCGTTCCCCAGCCAGGTGAACCCCAACGCCAAGGCCGGGTACTAAGTAATAGTTCAAGCTTTCGCGCGTTCGAGACTAAATAGGTAGCGGTAAAAGGGGCCGGCCCGGATGTCTGGGCCGGCTTCTGTGTTTTGTTATGTACCGTCCTCGCTCGTACTTAAAAACGTGCCTAGAGATGGGAGGTCTACTGTCTAATGAAGCATGGCGGGGGAGGCCGCTTCGCTAAAAGCAATTTCTCTGCGTTCTGGATATTGGTTTAGGGAAAGCAGTCTGGCCGCACCGGTGGGCAAGTGCTTGTGTCATCGGCATAATCATATTGGCTCATTCTTACGAGCATGAAAGGGACAGCCCCAGGTCTCTAGAACGGCCCGCCCAGAATATTGACGTGCCTCCGAGTTTTCCCCAAAGCTAGCTAGCATTGGGTTTATCGAGCCCTGGAAGGCCAGCTCCCGCGTCCGAACCGTCTGTTTCATTGTTTCAAATTTTCCACGTGCGCGAAGGCGAGTGAATTGCTCATGAAGGTTGAATACCATGATGGGATAAGGGGTCGTTCGTGCCAGACGTGAGGATTGGGGATGCATGCCGATGACATACATTGCTCGCCCGCCGATGCTGAATGAGAAGTGATGGCTCTGCGGGTCGGAGTCGACGTTCTTGTCCCAGCTAAAGAAATCGGAATCAAGAGTGTGCATGGCTTGAAGCTGTTTCCACAGCAAATCTTCGAAATGCTCTTCCGTCTGGGTATCCGGCCCGCGGAACATAGCGATGAAGGTAATGAAGTGGTCATCCACGACGGGAAACTCATGGCAGAAGTCATAGAGATCATGACAAACACCACGTACCGCGCTATCGCAAGCGAGGTGCGGGTATAACCCGAAGCGATAGCTATTTCGACTGAACGCAGAAATCGCCCCAACGCAAGGATAGAACTGGCCCAAGACCTTTTGCCGCAATTGGGTATGCGCTTCAATAAGGTCGGGATCGATGAGCGCGTCAGGAGCGAGCGGGCGCATAACCGCCTGACCCTGGAAGGCGGCATAGCTCGAAAATCGGCTTGCCGCTGGATCGACCGACAAAGGATTCCACGGCAGCTTATCTGCGCCGGTTATAATGCCGTTCTCCGGTAGCGGTCGATGATGGAAGTCTGGTTCCATGGTAAAACCTCGCGGATATCCTGAATCCAAAACAATGTCTACTGACACGGTAGAGGCGTTTTCTTCGCCGGCCGTAACAAGCACTTACCCCTGCGTCACAGGGGTTACCTTCCGCCATCTGGGTTCAACCGACAATAGTGCTTTGGATTTGGATAGCGCTACTTTAGTATTCCGAATATGTACGTATTCAAAGCGTGGCCACTGTTCATAAAACAGAAATTGTTGGGAGATAATCAGGCCATATCAATCGACCGATAGAGGCGAGAGGACCCCCTAGAGGGTGTTTGAGGGGGCCCGAGGCGACTGACAAAGCTTCCCATGCCGTTCGCTCACGGTAAAAAACAGGAAGTAGTGGAGCCGACAGCGCGAGAACGAGTTATGAGTTAGTAGAAGGAGATTCGACGATCAATTATAGATGAGGATTGATGTGATGAAGAGAGGAAGAAGATGTGGTTGCGGGGAGAGGATTTGAACCTCTGACCTTTGGGTTATGAGCCCAACGAGCTACCAGGCTGCTCCACCCCGCGTCCGGATGCTAACAAAGCGTTGAAGATCAAGTCAAGTTAAGACGTGGGCCTGATTGCATTCTTCTTACTACGATGTTAAAGCGAAGGCATGCGGATCGTTTTCATGGGCACTCCAGAATTTGCTGTCCCGTCGCTCGAAGCACTCCTTCGATCCGATGATCACGTGGTCGGAGTGGTGTCGCAACCGGATCGCCCCAAGGGCAGGGGGCATCAGCTCGTCGCTCCGCCTGTGAAACTCGTCGCAGAGCGTGCTGGTATTCCTGTCCTGCAGCCGCTTAAGATTCGGACACCGGAATTTTTGCAAGCCCTGTCAGCCTGGCAGCCGGATCTGATTGCCGTCGCGGCCTATGGACGTATTCTGCATACACCGATCCTTCAACTTCCCCCGATGGGTTGTGTAAATGTGCATGGCTCGCTGCTGCCGAAATATCGGGGTGCCGCTCCTGTCCAGTGGGCCGTCATCAACGGCGAAACCGAAACGGGCATTACCACGATGTTGATGGACGAAGGGATGGATACAGGTCCCATGCTGCTCCAAGCGAAATTGACGATCCTGCCCGACGATACGGCTGGGACGTTGGCACCTCGTCTGGCGGAGTTGGGAGGGCCGTTGCTTGTCGACACGATCACACAGCTGAAAGCCGGAACGCTGATACCGAAGAAACAAGACGATGGGCAGGCGACCTTGGCGCCGCTTTTGAAAAAGGAAGATGGTCTGATTGATTGGACGATGAATGCGCCGGCACTTGTCAATCGAGTGCGAGGGCTTTCTCCTTGGCCGGGGGCCTATACATTTTTCGGCGCCGAACGGTGGAACATCTGGAAGGCGATTCCTCACGCGGGTATGACAACCGATAAGCCGGGCACAATCGTCATGGTGAACAAACAATCCATCGTGGTGGCAACAGGCGAGGGACTTGTCGACATCCGTGAGATCCAGGCGGCCAATTCGAAACGTATGACAGTGCCCCAATTCTTGACTGGGCACCGCGTCACGGCTGGTATGCACTTGGGGTCACCGTCTGCATAACCCTGCTCTTCAGAGCAATAATTGTTTCTTGCCCTCGGCTATGACCTCCCAAAGAACGTTGAGCCCAGATGCCATGGGGCTGTCTTCCCGCTCTGTTGCTCTCTCGACTCTCCTCTCCTACCAACGAGCTGATGATGCCCTTGAGGAGCTGATTGAACAACATATCAAGTCGATTTCCCAGCATCGTGACCGTTCGCTGGCTATGGAACTGGTGTACGGGGTTCTGCGGCGACAGGAGATGATCGATTGGAGACTTGGGTCAGTCCTGGACAAACCGCTCCTCAGATTGCCTGTCGTCGTTCAAATGTTACTGCGGCTTGGAGCCTATCAGCTGCTGTTCCTGGATCGAATTCCTGCTTCCGCGGCGGTGAACGAGACCGTCCGGTTGACGAAGTCGCACGCCAAAAAACTCGGCCGCGACTGGAGTGGCTTGGTGAATGGAGTTCTACGCAACCTTATCCGTCTGCCGGTGCCGCCTCTCCCGGACCCCGCAACCCATCCGGCTCAATCGTTGTCAGTGCGGTATGGAATCCCAGTATGGTTGACAGAGCGGTGGATCGACCGACTGGGGCTTGAACAAGCGGAGTCGGCCTGTCGAGCAAGTAGCACGATTCCGAACGTCATCCTTCGAGTGAACTCGAATCGACTCACCAGGGAAGAGTTCTTGGCTCGGCTAGGACAAGCAGATGTGGCGGCTCATCCGACGGCTGTCAGTCCTGTAGGCGTGGCGTTGGAAAAAGGTCAGGATGTGACGTCGTTGCCAGGGTTCCAGGCGGGCGACTTCTACGTGGAAGATGAAGCGGCTCAGCTCATTCCTCCGATTCTAGACCCGCAACCGGGTGAGAGTATTTTAGATGCCTGCGCCGCTCCAGGTGGCAAGACGACGCACCTTGCCGAACTCATGGGTGATCGCGGAACCATCTATGCCGTTGATCGCAAAGCCTCTCGATTGGATCTGCTCCGCCAGAATTGCCAACGACTAGGCATTCAGAGCGTCGTGCCGATCGTCGGTGATGTGAGACTGCCGGCCGAATGGTCTGGTCTGATTCCAAGCCAGGTGAACCTCCAGAGCGGGCTGCCGCCGTTCGATCGTATCCTGGTGGATGCGCCTTGTAGCGGGATGGGCGTGCTGCGCCGACACCCTGAAGCGAAGTGGCGGAAGGACAGTTCAATCTTCTCCAGACACCAGAAACTTCAAGCTGACATTCTCGCATCGGTGGCTTCCTGCTTGCGACCCGGTGGGGTGCTGGTCTATAGTACCTGTTCGACAGAAACGGAAGAGACGGAAGAGGTGATCACCCGTTTTTGCGAGGCCAATTCTGGATGGATGCGGGAATCTGTGGCGCCGTGGCTTCCCATCACCGCTCTCCCCTTTGTGACCATCTCCGGCGCGCTCTCCACCATGGGTAACGAATACGGGATGGACGGCTTTTATGCCGCCCGTCTACGAAAGAAGAGGTAATGGGTCACCCAATTCATATTGCACCCTCGATTCTTTCAGCGGACTTCGCGCGATTGGCTGAAGAAGTGGCCGCCGTGGAACGGGCCGGTGCCGACCTCATCCATGTCGACGTGATGGACGGGCATTTCGTGCCGAACCTCACGGTGGGGCCGCCCATTGTCGAAAGCCTGAAGAAAGTCACCAAGTTGCCGCTCGACGTTCATTTGATGATCACCAATGCCGATGCGTTCATCCCCGAGTTTGTGGATGCCGGCGCCGACTATCTCACGGTCCATGTGGAAGCGTGTCCTCACCTTCACCGGACGATTCAGTCGATTAAGGAACGGGGAGTGAAGGCTGGAGTCACACTGAATCCCGCCACTCCACTCACATCGCTCCAAGAAATCTTAGGCGATGTCGATCTGGTCTTGATCATGTCGGTCAATCCTGGGTTCGGTGGGCAGACCTTCATCCCATCGGTCCTCAAGAAGATCGCCGAGGCGCGGCGGATCCTCGATCACATCAACAGCCACGCACTGCTTGAAGTGGACGGCGGCGTCAAGGCGGAGAACGCTCGCGAGATCGTGGCGGCCGGGGCGAGGGTTCTCGTCGCAGGATCTGCCATTTTCTGCCAAGGTGACTATACGGCCACCATTGCAGCCATACGGGCAGCCGGAGAGACGGCCGCCTTGCCGGCGTCACGCGCTGCAGTCCATCAATAGGCGGATTGGGTGGATATCTCCGCACTCATCGACAGTCTGCACCCTCTCGAAATCAAAGTACTCATGGCTTTGGGACTTCGTCCCCCGGGAACTGCTCTGGACAGCGAACAGTTGGCGAGCGCAGCCGAGCTGGAGCCATCCCAATTGAGCATGGCGGTGGAATGGCTGTTGGCCAAGTCGCTCGTCACGGTGCAGACGGAAACGGTCACTCCTATCGTCTCGCTGACGAAAATCGGGGAAGAGTATCATCAGACAGCTTCACCCCTCGAACGAGTCTTGGCGGCTGCGCGGGAAGCGACCGGAACGGGGAGAAGGCTGACCATTCCCGATCTTCAGTCGCAAGGAGGACTGGAGCCTTCCGATGTCAGTAAAGCTGTAGGACGACTCAAAAAAGAAGGGGCGATCCTGATCATTCAGGGTGGGTGTATCGAGACAACAGGTCGTCCAAGTCCGACAGCCGAGGCACTTCGAACCCTCCTGGGAGAAATATATGGCTCTTCGAAAGAGCTGAAGAGCTTTGCTGAAACTCATCGGCAGATTATCGAAGACTATGCGGTAAAACGGGGCAATGCCAAGGAGCCGTTCCGGATTGACGATCGGGTAACCCGATCCTTTGCCTTGTCGGCCGAGGGGGCTGGTGCCGTGGCGCAGCTGCTCAAACAAGGAATTGCCGAGGAAGTATCACAAGTGACTCCTGACTTGTTGAAGGACGGGAGTTGGCGCCAGAAGCGATTTCGAAAGTACACGATCAGTCTGCGTCCGCCTCGTATCGGAACCGGAAAGAAACATCCGTATCGGGAATTTCTCGACACGGTCAAAGCCAAGCTAGTGAGCATGGGCTTTCAAGAGATGCGGGGAGCGCTGGTCGAAACGGAGTTCTGGGACATGGATGCCCTGTTCATGCCGCAGTTCCATCCGGCCCGGGACATCCATGACGTCTATTTTGTCAAGGAACCCCGTCATACCACCGCCGTGGACGAGCCGTTCTTGTCGCGTGTCGCCAAGGTGCACGAGAACGGCGCGGAAACCGGTTCCACGGGGTGGGGCTATTCGTTCGATGTGCATCGGGCCAAACGGTTGGTGTTGCGGAGTCAGGGTACGGCGGTGTCGGCTCGTACGCTTGCCGCCTCACCCAATATTCCGGGGAAGTACTTTTCAATCGCCCGGTGTTTTCGCTATGACCAAGTCGATGCCACCCACGCAACGGATTTTTTCCAGGTCGAGGGCATCGTGCTGGGAGAAGACATCAATTTCAGGACGCTGTTGGGGCTCCTGAACTTGTTCGCCCGGGAGGTGGCACAGGCGAAAGAAGTGAAGTTCTTACCGGCCTATTTCCCGTTTACCGAACCGTCGGTCGAGTTGCATGTGCGGCATCCCCGCTTGGGATGGATGGAGCTTGGCGGCGCCGGTCTCTTTCGTCCGGAAGTCACATTGCCGCTCGGCGTCACGGTGCCCGTCATCGCCTGGGGGTTGGGGCTTGATCGCATGGCCATGGTGGCGTTGGGTATCCATGACATTCGCGAGCTCTTCACCGACAACCTGGAATTGATCCGCACCACCAGAGGACTATTCTAACCGCTCATGCCTACCATCACCATCTTCAAGGATGATTTCGAGGCACTTCTCGCGGAGGATCGTCGTGCCGACGGTAGCGTGTCGATCGCTCAGTTGGAGGAGTGGCTTATGCTCGTGAAGGGCGAGCTGAAGGGGCACAACCCAGAAACCGGCGAGTTGCGCATTGAGCTCCAAGATAGTAATCGTCCAGATCTCTGGTGTTGCGAAGGGATTGCCAGACAAATTCGCATCAAACGGCAAGGCCGGCTGAAACCCTATTCTTTCTTCACCAACAAGACGAAGTCGCCGCATCTTCTCGTCGTGAAGCCGGGTATGGAGCAAGTGCGCCCTTATGTGGCGGCCTGTACTGCCAAGGGATATCGGGTGACCGAGAAGGGGTTGGCGCAGTTGATTCAAACGCAGGAAAAGTTGGCCGACATCTTCGGACGCAAGCGCAAGACCGTCTCCATCGGAATCTATCAGCTGCGGAACATTGTTTTTCCTATAACCTATGAGCTGGTGAAACCTGATGATGTGCGGTTTACCCCTTTGGGGATGGAAACGGCGATGACTCTGTCGGAAATTCTCATGGTTCACCCAAAGGGGTTGCAGTATGGATCAATCCTGACCGTTAAGAGTCTCCTCCCTATTCTCCGAGATGCGAAGGACCAGCCGTTGTCGTTTCCACCGATTATTAATAGCCGGGAAATCGGAGAAGTACGGGTGGGTGACGATGAGCTCTTCGTTGAAGTGACCGGGACGGACCTTTCCATGGTGATGATTTCGCTGAACATCTTCGCGGCGAATTTGGCAGACCGTGGCGCAAACATCGAGCCGGTGGACATCCAGTATCCAACAAGCACGAAATTAGGCAAACGGGTCAAGACACCGCAAGATCTTGGAAAGCTCAAAACCATTCGGATGAAAGCGATAGCCCAGGCACTCGGTCAGGATCTGGATGAGACCGTCGTCAAACAAGCGCTTGAGACTTATGGATACGACGTGTCGGCGGAAAAAGGATCTGTGAAGGCGAAACTTCCGCCATATCGGCAGGATCTGATGCATACGATGGACGTGGTTGAAGACGTTGCCATGAGTCGTGGGTATGCCGAGTTTACCCCGGTTATGCCAGCGCAGTTTACAGTCGGGGGGGTATCCGAGATTGAACAGATGTCCGATCGATCCCGAGAATTGATGGTGGGGCTGGGCTTTCAGGAAATTATCTCCAACATTCTCGGTTCCCCGGAGCACTATTCGGGTTTGATGCGGCTTGACGGCACGGACTGGGGACGGACGGTCGAGGTGGACAATGTCATGTCATTGAGCTTCTCCTGCCTCCGACAATGGATGCTCCCGTCATTGCTGCGTATTGAGGCAGCGTCGAGCCGCGCGTTCTATCCCCATCGGCTTTTCGAAGCCGGGGACGTAGCGATTCCCGATGATACCCACGAAATGGGATCCCGAACGGAAACCGTCTTGGGCGTTGTGATTTCTCACGCCGCCACCCATTTTTCAGAAATCCATTCTTGTCTCGATGTGCTGTTTTACTACCTCGGGAAGGAATACAGCTTGGAATCAGTTCAGCATCCATCGTTTCTCGAAGGCCGCGTCGGTCGCATTCTCGTCGAGGGTAAGCCTGTCGGCATCATCGGTGAAGTCCATCCGGAAGTCCTCGAACGGTGGCAGATTGCCATGCCGGTCGTCGCGTTCGATGTGAATCTATCGAAGCTGGTTCAGTCTGCGGAGTGAGTGCCGACTTCGTCACAAAATAACCAAAGGGGACACGACACGGTGTCGCGTCCCCTTTGGTCGGATGCGTTACAGACGCTTTGCGAGTTAGGCTGTCGCAGGCGTGAGATGTTGCTTAGCAAGTCCTACGAGCTGCGCAAACCCCGCAGTGTCTTTGATCGCCATGTCCGAAAGGACCTTGCGATCGAGGGCAACATTGGCCTTCTTGAGGGCATTGATGAACCGGCCGTAGGTTATACCCTGAGTCCGGACAGCTGCACTAATACGAGCAATCCAGAGTTGCCGGAAGTCCCGCTTTCGGTTCTTGCGACCCGTGTATGCGTAAGTCAATCCCTTATCAACGCTTTCCGTCGCTGACCGAAAGAGGCGGCTTTTCCCGCCGTACTGACCTGACGCCAGCTTAATCCGCTTCTTTCGCCGAGCTCTCGTTTTTGGTCCACCCTTTGCGCGAGGCATGATTCATTACTCCTTTTGGGTCCTGAAATTCACAACACTAAACGATCACCGTCTATGTATACGGCAGAAGTCGATCCAATGTAGACACTACCGTGGAATCCACCACTGCTGTTCCGCTCAGGCGGCGCTTCCGGTCGTGCCGTTTGCTGGTCAGTATGTGCCGCTTGCCCGCCTTGCGGCGAACGATTTTACCACTCCCGGTCTTTGTAAAACGCTTACTCGTCCCTTTATGCGTCTTCATTTTCATGAAAAGATTCCTTTGGTTGAGCGATCAGCGAGCTGCGTGTCAATGTTTCGGAGCGACGATCATGATCAAGCTCCGTCCCTCCATACGAGGAGCATACTCAATGGTGCCGGCTTGGGCCAACTGTTCAATGACGGAATTCATCACCGCGCGTCCCATCTCTTGGTTGGCCATTTCCCGTCCACGATAGGTGAGGGTGACCTTGGTCTTGTTACCCTCCTCTAAGAACGCTTTCATCTGTCGGACTTTAATTTCAAGATCATGCTTATCGGTCCGCGGGCGCAACTTGATTTCCTTCACTTGCGTGGACTTTTGATGACGCCGACTTTGATGATCTTTTTTGCTCAACTCATACTTATACTTCCCGTAGTCCATAATCCTGCAGACGGGAGGGACGGAGTTGGGGGCGACTTCAACCAAGTCATAGCCGCTTTCTTGAGCCTGACGAAAAGCATCGGGCGTCGGAAGGATGCCGAGTTGTTCTCCCTCCGGACCAATGACGCGAACTTCTCGGACTCGGATCTCACGATTCACACGCAATTTGGGAACGATAGGCCACCTCTTTTTTAATGTGTGTGTTGAAGCTCTCGCTGTGTGTGTGTGACTTCTGCTTTCAGAAGGTCCAACACCTCAGCAACGGTCTTATTGCCTACATTGGACCCGCTTCGGCCACGTACCGAAAGGGTTCCATCTTGCATTTCTCGATTCCCCGCCACCAACATGAACGGAACTTTCGACTTTTCCGCTTCACGAATCTTGAAGCCGATTTTTTCATTTCGAAGGTCCGCTTCGGCTCGGAAGCCGGCCGCCCGTAACTGTGCCGCCACGGCTGCGGCGTAGTCTTGCTGATGATCGGTGATGTTCATGACCACCGCCTGCACCGGAGCGAGCCAGGTGGGGAACGCGCCCCCGTAATGCTCGATCAGAATGCCGAAAAAACGCTCGATGGATCCCATCAAGGCGCGATGGATCATGATCGGACGATGGGCTTTGCCGTCTTCTCCGATGTAACTCAGGTCAAACCGCTCTGGATTGTTGAAATCCACCTGGA
The DNA here is from genome assembly GCA_002083365.1 of Nitrospira sp. SG-bin1. Taxonomy (NCBI): domain Bacteria; kingdom Pseudomonadati; phylum Nitrospirota; class Nitrospiria; order Nitrospirales; family Nitrospiraceae; genus Nitrospira; species Nitrospira sp. SG-bin1. The sequence continues at coordinate 9,973 of LVWS01000019.1, forward strand.
CCGTGGAGCATTGCCACGAACGGCCCAACGCATCCTTGATCTTAATGTCGATCTTCGGCCCGTAAAATGCCCCTCCGCCGGGATCAAGATGAAAGGAAATATTGCGACTCTTCAGCGCCGCTTCCAATGCGCTGGTGGCCAAGGCCCAATGTTCATCACCACCCACGGATTCTTTGGGTCGTGTGGACAAAAATACCTCAAACTCCGCGAATCCGAATGTCTGCAATACGAAGAATGTAAAGTCCAGCACCCGGCTGACTTCGTGTTCCATCTGATCCGGCCGGCAGAAGAGATGTGCATCGTCTTGTGTGAATCCACGCACACGCATGAGTCCGTGCAGGACTCCCGTTCGTTCATAGCGGTACACGGTTCCGAGTTCCCCGTAACGGATGGGGAGGTCCCGATAGCTCCGCAGATGAGACTGATAGATCATGATATGGTATGGGCAATTCATCGGTTTCAGCTGGTACTCACTGCCTTCCAGCTTCATCGATGGGAACATGTTTTCCCTGTAGTAATCGAGGTGCCCGCTCGTCTTCCAGAGATCAAGACGTGCAGTATGAGGGGAGTAGACCAATTGATATCCGTCCCGAATATGTTGTTCCCGCCAAAAGTTTTCAATCAACAGGCGGACGGCTGCCCCTTTTGGATGCCAGAGTACCAGCCCCGGTCCGATCTCATCCTGAATACTGATGAGATCCAGCTCTTTCCCGACTTTTCGATGGTCGCGTCGCTTAATTTCTTCCAGGCGGGCCAGGTAGGCATCTACTTCCGTTTTGGTAGGGAAAGACGTCCCGTAGATCCGCTGTAACATCGGATTGCGTTCATCGCCACGCCAATACGCCCCGGCCGTGTTGAGCAATTTTATGGCCCCAATGGAGCCAGTGCTAGGAAGATGAGGGCCACGACAGAGGTCGACGAAGTCGCCTTGTGTGTATGCGGTGATTGGTTCTCCGTCGGGGAAACCTTGAATGAGCTCGACTTTGTAGTGTTCTCCACGGGCTCTGAAAAAGTCTATCGCGTCCTGCTTGGAAAACTCCCGCCTCGTGATCGTCAGGTTACGTCGTATGATATCGGCGGCGCGCTCTTCGATTCTTTTCAGGTCATCGGGCGTAAATGGGCGTTCGAAGGCAAAGTCATAGTAGAAACTGTCTTCCAGGGCAGGGCCGATGGTCAGCTGCGCCGATGGGAAGAGTTCTTTGACGGCTTGGGCCATGACATGAGTACTGCTGTGGCGGTACACTTCACGTCCCTCTGCGCTGTCGAATCGCAGCGGTTCGACTACCGAGCTTGCACTGACAGGTCGCGACAGATCAACTACTGCACCGTCGATCTTGGCCGCCAGAATGTCACGGCCCTCGAGTCCCAATTCAGACAGAGCCGCACCTACCGACTTTCCCGGCTGAATATCAGCGCTTGGACCGTCTCTTACCGATACTTTCATAACTTCCAGATCATGATCGCGGTACAAGAGACAACACAGGACGGAGCCTCCTCCGCGAGGCAAACCAACCCCCAGCTGATGGTAGGCGCGGACGGTCTTGAACCGTCGACCTCTACCGTGTCAAGGTAGCGCTCTCCCCCTGAGCTACGCGCCTATCGACAAAGGAGGCATGCTAATATAGCCTTGTTGACACTGTCAAGAAAGCGAAAGAGAAGGCCGCATTCCTTTTCAATCTAGTGGAGGAATGCGCGACGTGTTTCTAAGAGCTTTGGGTCAGACACCCTTAGAGGGTTACCTGACGGCGGAGCGAAGCTCTTTCCCGGCTGAAAACTTTGGGACCTTGGTCGCGGGAATACGGAGTGATTCACCTGTCCGTGGATTTCTTCCCATTCGTGCTTTTCTCTTTGAAATCGTGAAGGTGCCAAAATTGACGAGGGAGACACGGTGTCCTTTTTTTAGCGAGGAAGTCACGGCTCCGGTGAATGCTTCAAGAGCGGTTCCGGCCGCTACCTTTGTGATCCCTGCTGAAGCGGCCATCTTTGCGATTAACTCTTCCTTTGTCATGGTGTCCCTCCTTCATGGGTTTTGAGAGATGGTTATGGGAGCGAACCCAACAGCGCACCTATAAAAATCATGTTCAGGCACTATGACTTGCCTTCGATTTCGTCTGCTTCAACGGGATGTGAAGATTCACGATTTTTTTCCGCAACGTGTTCCGATTGAGTCCGAGAAGTTCCGCAGCTTGTATTTGATTGCCCCCTGTCTCGCGCAACGCTGAGGTGATGAGAGGACGTTCCACGGCAGAGATCAGAATCGGGTGAAGATTCTTAGCGGATCCGTTTCTCATCCCCTTCACGAATTCCCCCATTTTGACTTCCAGATAGCTCTCCAGAGAGGTGTCGCGAGTTTTCGGCTGCTGCGAGTTACTCGGCTGATTCATAAGGTGAATCGTTTTCAGCGCCTTTTTCAGGACCGCCTTCGACCCCTTGATGCAAAGGGTGCGAGAGGAATCAAGGTGATCCGTAAGCGAATCATTCTGGTCCTGTCCGCTTGGCGACTCCATCACAACGGCGTCGAAACGATGTCTGGGTAATTCCCTCAGAAAGGCCGAATGGTCGCGAGCGATCGTAACGGTAGCGTCCTTGAATACCTGCCTCACCAGAGCTTGTACGGCCGTGTCATTGGTGAATAATAGAATAGTAAATGAAGCTGACAACACAGACATGAAGGCACCACCCGAAGAGGAGGGCGGATTATTGCCTAGGGCGTAGGGGATGTCAATCAGATTTTCTGGACGCACCGGCGGTTCCGATTGGCTTCCCGTACGGCTTTGTCGGAAGGAAATCGCTCGCAAAGTAAAGAGCTTCTGTTTGTCTCGACCTACGATTTTCGACAGTACATTATTAGTATATATACGCATCACTACCGATGAAGTTTCCCGTGTCTTGACAGATCGCAGAGTGAAAGGGTATACATGAAGTGAATTCCTACCGGAATAATAAAGAATGAAGGTATCGAAGCGTGCCACATACGGGATTATGGTAGCAGTCGACCTTGCGGTACATGCACAAGAAGCCCCGATTCAAGCGCGTTCTATCGCGCGGCGTCATGGGATTCCCGTCCGTTTCCTTGAACAAGTTCTCCATGCAATGAAAAAGGCCGGCTTAGTAGAAAGTCAACGAGGCGCTCAAGGAGGGTACCTCCTTACGCAAGAACCGGCGGCTCTTTCGGTCGCCGATATATTCGAGGCGTTGGAAGGCCCGGTCTTTCATCGGCCATTTGTCGGTCAGCGCACACGCGATCGTCATGCAACCAAGCCGGACTTGCTGCTAGGTGATGTCTGGGAACAGGTACAACAGGCGGAACGAAAAGTGCTCGAAAACATTACAGTCGAACACCTGGCGATGCGTCTACGGACGATCGATGCCCAGCGTACCCCGATGTACCACATCTGACGATAAAGAAGACTTCTTCCCGCCAGTGGACAAGGAGACAGATATGAATCAGATCCAATCGTTCACCATCCCGAAGATTGAGACGAAGCCGATTCCCTCCACGATCTTGGAAGAAATAGAAACCTTCGAGACTGAAGCCCTGCGAACATCGGCCGGAGAAATTTCCACCGATCTCTTCAAACCATTCCGCCTTCAATATGGCATTTACGGCCAACGTCAATCTGGCGTCCAGATGGTTCGGGTCAAGATTCCCTTCGGCGGCATTACAGCGAATCAGCTTCGCCGCCTGGCCGAACTCGCCGACCGCTATGCGACCGGGGTCGGACACGTCACGACGAGACAAGACATTCAGATGCACTTTGTCGAGCTGAAGGATGTGCCGACCATCATGCGGGGATTGGCCGAAGTCGGACTCACCACTCGAGAGGCCTGCGCCAATACCGTGAGAAATGTGACGGCCTGTCACCTGGCCGGCGTCTGTCAGGGTGAAGTATTCGATGTGACGCCCTATGCGAAGACCGTCGCCTATCATTTGTTGCGGAATCCCTTGAACCAAAGTTTGCCGCGGAAATTCAAGATCGCGTTTTCCGGCTGCAAGCATGACTGTGCCCTGACACCCATCCATGATATTGGGTTGTTGGCCGTCAAACGAGCCGACGGAGTGATCGGCTTTCGAATGGTGGCAGGCGGAGGCTTGGGCTCGGCTCCACGGGTCGCACAACTCCTCCGTGAGTTCACCCCGATGGAGGAGCTGATACCCAGTATCGAGGCCGTCATTAAGGTCTTCGATACCCTCGGGAACCGAAAAAACCGCAACAAGGCCCGCATGAAATTCGTCATCGACAAGCTGGGTTTTGAAGAATTCAAACGTCGCTGGGAAGCAGCCTACGTTGCCATGGGGCATGCGCTTCCCAAGAACGGGTCCTTGGCTCTGCTGCAGCATCAGGACGAACCTCCCTCTCTCATCATGCCGACGAGAAATGGCGCCGTGAACGGAAACGGGAATGGTAACGGTCAGGGGATCCATGCTGTAAGCACTGAAACACCGTTTGAGATGTGGAACCGAACCAACGTGGTGAAGCAGAAGCAGGATGGGTATGTCACGGCCGCCATCAAGCTGTTCATGGGAGACATTACGGCTGAACAGATGCTGTTCGTCGCCGACCTGGCGGAGCGTTATTCGAACGGCAATCTCCGCACAACCATCAATCAGAACATGGTGATTCGTTGGGTTCCTGCCGATCAGACCCGACACCTCTACGAGGATTTGGCGTCTCATGGATTAGCTGATCCAGGGGCCGAGCTTGTCGAAGACATTATCGCTTGTCCCGGCACAGATACCTGCGGTCTGGGAATCACGTCGTCCAAGGGTCTTGCGCGCGCGCTGGCCGAGGTATTTCCGGCAGGTCGTGTTCCAGAAGACCTTCAGGATGTGAGCGTAAAAATCAGCGGCTGCCATAATTCGTGCGCTCAGCACCACATTTCCACGATCGGGCTGCATGGAGTCGGCAAACGAATCGGGGACCATGTGGCGCCACACTATGAATTGCATCTCGGTGGCTCGGTGAATGGGACGGCCAAGATCGGCCAGATGACCGTGAAGTTGCCGGCGAAAGCGGTCCCGGCGGCGATTGCGCATTTGATTGACGTGTACCGTCGTGACCGCCACACGAACGAGAATCTATCGACGTTCATCGCCCGTGTCGGGAAAAGCAAGCTGAAGGACGAGTTGATCCCTTACACGATCGTGCCGTCCTACCAAGAGGATTCCACGTTTTATTACGACTGGGAAGGGGAAGAAGAATTTATCCTGGAGGATCTTGGTCCAGGAGAGTGCGCCGGTGGCGCGCTGGAGATGATTGAAAACGGCATCCTTGAAGCCGATCAAGAACTCTACCAAGCGAGGCTGCTTATTGAAAAACATCAGTATGCTGTGTCGGTGAATAAGTCCTATCGAGCCGTGCTGGCGGCGGCCAAGGCCCTGTTGGTCACCGAAGGACTGGAACCATCGACCGACGCCGAAACATTCACTGAGTTTGACGGCAGGATCGCCCAAAAGGGAGTTGTGCCGCCCATCTATCGAGACCTCAATAAAAAGGTGGGCGACTTGGGTCCCAAAGAAACGTCGGCTGAATCGGCCCGGGAAAAGATCGCATTCGCCAAAGGCTTTGTCGATGCATGCCGTACGGCAACGGATCACATGGGGAAAGACCTTAAGCTCTCAGCTGTGAAAGAAGAGAGGCCTCTGGTGGCACCTGCACTAGTCGAAACGAAGCCAACTGCTCCTGTTCCGACCGGCGCTCCGGTCTACGATCTCCGTGGCGTGGCCTGTCCAATGAATTATGTGAAGACCAAGTTGAAGCTGGAAATGATGGATGCAGGCGAACAGTTGGAAGTGTGGTTGGATGCGGGGGAACCGATTAAGAATGTGCCCATGAGTCTCAAGAATGACGGCCATAAAGTATTGATCCAGGAGGCGCTGGAACCGGAAGCGTCACATTATCGGATACTAGTCGAGAAAGTCGAAGGGTAGGATCTGATTCGCTATGACAGTCAATGACCAATGTGGACCCATGGCAGAGCTCCAGGCATGGAGCGCTTCGCTCGAGACGAAGCCGCCGCAAGATGTGCTGGCAGCCACCATCGAACGATATGAGCGGATCGTTCTGGCCTGCAGCTTTGGAGCGGAGGATGTCGTGCTTGTCGATATGGTGCATCGCATCAATCCCTCGGTGCCGTTGTTCTATCTCGATACCGATTTTTTGTTCCCGGAGACCTATGCGACGAGAGATCACGTCATCGAACGGTATGGTCTCAAATCGACGCAGGTTATCCAAGTCAAATCCTTACTAAGTCCGGAAAAACAGGCGGAAGACTACGGTGATGCGCTATGGACCAGCAATCCGGATCAGTGTTGCCAATTACGGAAGGTTGAACCGTTGACTCGCGTGTTGCGAGGGTATGAGGCATGGATCACCGGAATCAGACGCGATCAAGCCCCAAGCCGCGCGAATGCCGGGTTGATTGAGTGGGATCAAAAATTTAACCTGGTCAAAGTCAACCCGCTTGCGCGATGGACATGGGCGGATGTGTGGGCCTACATCAAGCTCTACGAAGTGCCGTACAACCCGCTGCACGATCAAGATTATCCCAGTATCGGGTGCACCTTCTGCACCGCCCCAGTCGCACCGGGCGATGATCCTCGGGCTGGCCGTTGGAAGAATTTTGCCAAAACCGAGTGCGGTCTACACAAGTCGTAACATGCCGATTCAGGACATCCTCGCCAAGATTGCCCAGGGCCCAAAGGCTTCGAAGGACCTCACGTGGGACGAGTGTAAACAGGCCATGAAAGCGTTGATTGAAGGTGAGGCCACGCCGGCGCAAGTCGGCGCCTTTCTCATTGCCATGCGGTTCAAGACAGAGTCGGTGACGGAATTGGCCGCCTTGACGGCCGCCGCTCGACACTATGTGCCTCCTCTGACAGTCGCACGGACCCTGGCCCTGGCGGATGTGCCGACCTATGCCGGAAAGCAAGACACGTTTCACGCGATCATTGCAGCCTCCATCGTTGCCGCGGCATCTGGGGCTGCGGTCTTGATGCACGGCTACGATGGCATTCCTGGACGGCCAGGCAATGCAGGAGTGCTGAAAGCCATGGGCATCCCCATTGATGCCGATCCAAAACAGGTCACTGAAGAACTGAACGGGAAAGGTTTTGCCTACCTGGATATCGGACTGTACCATCCGCCGATCTATCGATTTTTGGAAATGCGTCAGGAGCTCGGCGTCCGGAACGTCTTCCATCCGATTGCTCGATTACTCAACCCGGCTCGGGCCGCGGTGCAGGTGGTCGGTTTGTCTCACCCTCCGCATTTTGAGAAGACCGCCGAAGCCTTGCGCATCCTAGGGTGTCCACGTGCATTGGTGATTCGGGGTGTCGAAGGCGATCCTGAGCTGTCCGCGTCGATGGTGACCAGAGTGCTGGAATTGCGGGATGAACGCATCACGCCGCTGGGCGTGGCTCCGAAAGATTTCGGCCTGGCGTTTGTTCCCTCGCGAGAAATGGCGGGGTTTCCTACTGCTCAGCGTGATAAGGAGGCGGATCTGCTCCGAAGGATTCTTCAGAATCAGGTGCAGGGCGGACCCAAAGAGTGGGTCCTCATGAATGCCGCGATGTTGCTCTACGCGGTGGGCAAAGGGGCGTCGTTATCTGCCTGCTATCCCGCTGTGCGTGCGACGCTTGAGGGAGGAGCGGCATCGCGCAAGCTTGACGAATTGGTACGAAAGCCGGTTGCGGCCTAGGATGAACAGCAGAGGGACAAGGAGCCATGAAACACCTTCGGCAACTTGAAGATCAAAGCGTCTATATTCTGAGAGAGGCCTATAAGCATTTCGACAATCTTGCCATGCTCTGGTCGATGGGGAAGGATTCCACCGTGCTTCTGTGGCTGGCCCGCAAGGCCTTCTTCGGGCATGTGCCGTTTCCGCTTCTCCATGTCGATACCAGTTACAAGATTCCGGCAATGATCGAGTACCGCGATCGGCTTGCGCGGGAGTGGCGATTAAATTTGGTGGTCGGTCAAAACAAGGAAGCCTTGGCGGCGGGAATGAATCATACGATGGGCCGAGTAGTCTGTTGCACGGCATTGAAGACGAACGGCCTCAAGCAACTGTTGGAGAGCAAGGGCTACACCGGTGTTATCCTTGGCGTCCGCGCCGACGAAGAGGGAACGAGGGCCAAAGAACGCTATTTTTCCCCGCGAGACAAACACGGCGATTGGGATTTTCGCGATCAACCGCCGGAGTTGTGGGATCAGTATAAAACCACGTTCCCGCCGGGGACGCATATCCGTATCCATCCGCTCCTGGACTGGACTGAGATCAATATCTGGGAATACATCAAGCTTGAGAATATTCCCTTCATTGATTTGTATCTTGATAAGGGAGACGGGACACGCTACCGAAGTCTGGGTTGTGCACCCTGCACCACGCCGATCAAATCGACGGCCAAGACCGTGGACGACATCATCGAAGAGTTGCGCCACACCACCGTGGCCGAGCGATCAGGCCGAGCACAGGACGAAGGCCGCGGTATGGAATTGCTGCGAAAAGACGGCTACATGTGAAACCCGATGCTGAAAGTGATCGTCAGCGTTATTCCCGGTCGATCGGCTCCGTCAACGTACTCACGACGTACGCATCCGGACCCTCGCTCCCTGCGGCCCCTTGCTGAACGATCATTTTGCGCATCGGTGAAGGAGTTTCAGGAATCATGACGACGCAATCAACGAAGCCCTCAGAAAATCTCAATATCGTGATTGTCGGGCATGTGGATCACGGCAAGTCCACATTGCTGGGCCGCCTCTATGCCGACACCGGTTCGCTTCCCGACGGGAAGTTGGAAAAGGTGCAGGCCATTTGCAAGCAGCAGGGGAAGGAATTCGAATATGCTTTTCTCTTTGATGCCTTTCTTGAAGAGCAAGAACAGGGAATCACGATCGATACGGCCCGCACGTTTTTCATGTGGAAGGGCCGTCAATACATCATCATCGATGCGCCGGGGCACAAAGAGTTCCTCAAAAATATGATTTCAGGCGCTGCACGAGCTGAAGCCGCGCTCCTCCTCATCGATGCGCTGGAGGGAGTCAAAGAACAATCGAAAAAGCACGGGTATCTGCTATCCCTACTGGGCGTCCGCCAGTTTGCCGTGGTGGTCAACAAGATGGATCTGGTCGGCTACCGCCAGGATGTATTCGACGGGATCGAAAAAGAATATCGAGAATTTCTCGGGCAGTTCAAAGCCGTGCCGTCGCAGTTCATTCCGGTCAGCGCCAAACTTGGCGACAACATTGCCAACCGCAGCGAGCACATGTCGTGGTACAGCGGCCCCACGGTCCTGGAAACACTCGGTGCGTTCCACAAGGAAACGGCTCGATCGGAGCAGCCGCTGCGATTGCCGGTGCAGGATGTCTACAAGTTCGATGCACGTCGAATCATCACGGGGCGTATCGCCGCTGGGCGTCTCAAAGTGGGCGACCATTTGGTCTTTTCGCCCTCCAATAAGCGGGCCAATATTCGAACGGTCGAGGCCTTCAACATCGAGCCGCAACCGACCGACGGTCAAGCCGGACAATCGATCGGGCTAACACTGGACGAGCAGATCTTTGTCGAGCGTGGAGAGATCGCCTCGCATCAGGACCATCTCCCGCTGGTGTCGACCGCTTTCCGTGCCAATCTGTTTTGGCTCGGGAAGAGACCATTGGAGAAAGGCCGCAAATATCTCCTGCGGGTAGCCACCAAAGAAGTCGACTGCGAGATCGCTTCGATCCATCGGATCATCGATACGATGGATTTGGCTCAGCAACAGGGCAGCAATACCGTCAGTAAGAACCAAGTGGCTGAATTGACCTTGCGCACGAAAGTCCCGGTCGCGTTCGATCTCTCAGCATCGTTCGAAGCCACAGGCCGCTTTGTCCTGGTGGATGAATACGATATCGCCGGCGGCGGCATCATCACCGAACTGGTTCATGACGACCAAGAGTTTCTCCGTGAAGAAGCCCGGCGGCGTGACTTCGCCTGGATCAAGGGTGAAGTCACGGTCGAGGACCGGGCTCAACAGTACGGCCATCGAGCGGCAGTCGTTCTGATTACCGGCGGACGACACACCGGCAAATCCTTCTTGGCGCGAAAACTTGAGGCACGCCTCGTGGCGGACGGGCGCCATGCGTACTTGTTGGACGGGGAAAACCTGCGTCGGGGTCTCGATGCTGATCTCAGCGAAGAAGAGCGGGGACAGACGACCGAAATGGCGAGGCGGTATGGCGAGGTCGCGCGCCTTCTTACCGATACCGGCCTAATCGTCGTCTCCACCACCAACCCGTTCGGGCCTGCTTATCGCGAGGCCTCGCAAGCGATCAGAACCCTGGTGCATCCGGTTCCAGTCATCGCCGTGCACATGAGCAAAACTGCAGAAGAGCCTCCCCAGAATACCGATGTCGTGCTCAGCGGCCCTACGGATTTCGACGCAGCGACCGCTCGCATCCTCGACGAATTGAAACAGCGCGGTGTTCTGGCTCAAGCGATCGGGGCGAAGCCGATTTTCCAATATTCCATCTGATGAACCGGCTGTCCCGGCCATGTTGCCGTGGCCGTGCCGGTTATGGCGAATCGAGATGCAATGAAGTGTGAGTTGATGGGAGTGGGCTCTGTCTTCTGTATGCTTATCGGCCAGAACGTGTGATTGGGCGATGTGTATTGGACGCAAGTGGAAAGCATCGTACGGATGCTACCGCAACATCGATATTGAGATCCGGCCAATGCAGATGGCCGGAATGAAGCAGTTCAACGTTCATGATCTTTGATACGGAAGTGTCCAGGAATTGGGGAAACGTTTTAAACGACATAAAAAGCTCGCTGTCGCTGGTAAGTAGCCAGAGTCCATGTTTGGAGATGTTGGTGACTTCAACGCGTGAAATCTCCCTGCCGCGAATGATGGATTTCATCTGAGTGCTCCTGGACGAGAGGCTCGGTCTTACCGCGAACTCGCAAACGAGTGAACAATTGAACTATGCCCATACCGGGCTATCCTGCTTTCGAAAATCCTTCACTCCGAAGAATGTCAGCGACATTCTGTTCGCCGACGAACACGTCGGCCACGAGCCGATTGTATACGTCCCGGCCGTGGGGCACGATCCGGATCGATCCACTGCGCAATAACTCCTCCAGCCGCCGCTTCGCCGCCGGGCCTTCGAACTCACTCAGTTCGGGCGTGTCGATCCCGTGCAATCTGATGCGCTCACCTCCAACACGGATCGTATCACCATCTACTGCCTGCACTTGTAACGTACTCAGTAACTTCATCTCGTGCCTCGACCGGGCTCGAAGTGTGGAGAGCCGGGATGGTTTATGGGCAGGACCCAACTTATACCGTCCTTTAGGATAACGCTGAGGTCGGCTGTCCGGCGGGCGCCGGGGGCGACGTTGCGTGTATGAGGGCAGGCGACCAGAGTCTTGTTCATTTGGCGTCGGATACCAGCAGAGATCACACTGTTGGTTTAGAGTGGATCCAAGGTTGGATTTCTGCAGTGGTTCCCCTGAGGCGCCGAGTGGTAACGAGACGAGCCACATCCAACCTATGGTCAACCAAGTTATTAGGTGTATTGGATAACGGTTCATGGCCTGTCGCCTACGCAGGTGTCGTGCCAGGTTTCGCTTAATTGACAATGCCCAAAACGGCATGCTGGAATGGCTTGCGGTTTGTCATAAAGTGAACGGCCGTAGTGTTCTCCAAAGCTTCGTAGAGGGATAAGAAATGGAGGGTTAGTGGTTATGGATATGATGGGACGTGTGGGGCTGGTTGAAATTCCTGTCTTGATTGCCCCGGATCAAAAGGCGTGGATGGATCGTATGATCAAAGAAGGTAAAATCGCGATTCCGCCTGGTGGAACATTGGAAAAAGGGTCGCTCTATTCAATGTTTATACGCATGCTGCTTCATAACGCGATGGAAGAGCAGAAGCGGCAGGAGGCCCTCGAAGCAGAAGACGAGGACGACGAATAGGACACAAAGGGGAAGCGTCCGTCAACGTTGTGCTCGCATCTCTCAAGGCTTCAACGTCCTGTGAGTTTAGCTCAGCCTTTCGCTCGTGGCGGCCTCACTGGACAATCCGTTGAATTGGTTCACGAATGTACGCACATCCGTGAAACGCGACACCCTCCATGGCTGTCCCTGTATCTTAACCGATACCATTCGTATCTTACAGGATACAGATATCGATACCTTAAACGCTTCTTTAGAGTTTTTTGAAGGCGATGTGAGCAGCTCGGATGGTCTTTTCGAGGTCCTGTGAGCCATGGGCCGTAGATAGGAAGGCGGCTTCGAATTGGGATGGAGCGAGATAGATACCCTGTTCCAACATGTGGTGAAAAAATTGGCCGTACCGCTTCGTGTCGCACTGTTTCGCCGTGTTCCAATCCACAACAGGACCAGGGGTAAAGAAGGTCGTGAGCATCGATCCGACTCGCGTTTGGGTCACGGGAATTCCGGCCTTCTTCGCAGCCTCGCCGATTCCTTTAGCAAGAATCGCTGACCGCTCCTCGAGTTTTTTGTAAACTCCCTTCACCCGCAACTGTTTGAGTGTTGCCAATCCTGCGGAAACGGCCAACGGATTACCGGACAGTGTGCCGGCCTGATACACCGGCCCAACCGGTGCGATAAGATCCATGATCTCTTTCCGGCCACCGTAGGCACCGACCGGCAGTCCACCACCGATGATCTTTCCCAGCACCGTAAGGTCCGGTGTGATGCCATAGAGTGACTGCGCCCCTCCATAATCAACGCGAAATCCTGAGATCACCTCGTCGAAAATCAAGAGAATATTGTGTTCGGTGGCCAGCTGCCGCAGTGCCGACAGAAACTCAGGAGCAGGCGGCACGACTCCCATATTTCCTGCGATCGGTTCCACGATGATGCAGGCTAGTTGATCCCGGTTGACCTTGATTAATTGCTGGACTGTGCGGATATCGTTATAGGAAGCGGTCAGAGTATGTTTGGCGAAGTCATCCGGTACTCCAGGTGAATCCGGAATACCTAGCGTTGCCAGTCCTGACCCGGCTTTGGCCAGCAGGTAATCACCGTGTCCATGGTAGCAGCCTTCGAACTTCATGACACCGGTCCGCTTGGTGAACCCACGTGCGACTCGGATGGCGCTCATGACGGCTTCGGTCCCGGAGCTGACAAGCCTGACCTTTTCCATGGACGGGAAAGCGTTCCGTATTTCTCGAGCCAGCACGACCTCTGCCTCGGTCGGCGCTCCGTAACTGGTGCCTCGTCCAGCTGCACTCTTGATTGCGGCGATCACTGCTGAAGGGGCATGGCCTAAAATCATCGGCCCCCAAGACAACACATAGTCGATATAGACGTTGCGGTCGACATCGTAGAGCCGAGGCCCTTTGGCTCGCGCGATGAATCGCGGTTGCCCACCGACCGAACGGAAGGCCCGAACAGGACTGTTCACGCCGCCGGGAATGAGTTGCTGTGCCTCGGAGAAGAGTTTGGCGGACCGGGATGTCTTCATAACGGGTGCGCACCCTATCACGCAGCGTGAGATCCGGTCAACCAATGCCTTGTCTTATGGCGTTCGATCTAGAGGACATCGTCAGAGGCAAAAAATGTCGAAAGATATACCGTTCTATCGATACAGATACTCCGAACGGACGTGGAGTTTGCCCGAAGGTCAGAATTCTGTTTTGTTTTCATCTCACTCTGGGGAGGAGGCCCGATTCTTGCTGCAAATCGGTAATCAGTGGAGAGGCGAATATGCAGGTCATCTGTTCATGGTGTCGTAGAGAAGGTCGACTCGGACTTGTCGGAGAAAAACCTCCGCTTGAAGATCGCCGTGAGACGCATAGTATCTGTATGGAGCATGAGCAGGCAGTGCGAGCGCGGTGGGTCGCTTGTCGAGGAAGCCTAGGTGGAACTCATACAACGTCCAGGGGCGACACGCAGGATCGTACCCCTTGCATTTCGCTGGTGATACGATCAGTCGTGCGGTTATATTCGGGTCTGAAAGGTCTATCCACCAAGAATCGCCTCTAACTTTTCTTGAAGGATGTGGCGTGTCATTTTCGCCGTAGATGGTTTTATTTTCTAGAGTGTTTGGCTGACGGTTTCGTGCGTGGTTTAGCCTTCAGTGTCTCCGGATCAGTCGCGGAGAATTCTTTCAGATCCCAGTGCTTCCGCTTCGATTTATTCGGCTGGGTGATGACAAACACGACATGGAATGGAGCACGCTGGCCGCCGGTGGTGTGCCCCTTGCTCCAGGCTTCACCGGCGTCGTCGAGGACTTCCAGCAGTGTTTCGTACTCTTCTTCATCATCAGGAAGCACGGCTTCGGTGTCGGTAATGAGCAAAATGTACCCTTTGCCTGGAAGCCACTCCAAATCGGCCAGACATTCTTCAAGAGCGTCCCAGTTATGTCCGAAGTAATCCGGGAAGGCGAGTGCCCGTGCAAATTCGCCAAATAGACCGGATGGAGTCCGACAGCGTTTGCCCTGAATGGTACGCATGGCGAATCCCGGTGGCGTCTTTATCAACGCCGAGGCGGCGGTTCCTCGAGGGACGATGAGAAGAGCAGACCATGGAGGTGTGGGGCTGCTCAGATGAGTCTGCAAGCTAGACTTTTTAGTCATAGCAAATCGTGTTCGAGTGGCATGTGCGTGAGCTAGTTAAGCGGGACAAACGTCCGGTAATGATCGCCGGTGTAATAAGCTTTCCCGGTCCGCTGCTCGATGATAATGCGTTCGGCATCCCGACCACGCCCTCGTATCTTGGGATTGACATCATACTCTCGATAGGAGCCTCGTGGAAGACGTCGTTCTCTGTTTTGGAAGTCACGTCCTCCGATGTAGCCAGGGAGCGGTATCCCGTCTCGTTCTTGGAGCCGATGAAGCAGATCATATGCTTTCCGAGGCGCTGTCGCGAGCGAAGGCCATCGCTCGGTTTGATCGGGTGAGCTGAGAATAGGGTTCGCATTCCGCGGACCGTCGCCGAGGTCGGCAGCGATCAGGATCGGGGACGCAAGGCCGAATGCGCATAGCAGATTGAGAAGAAAACCGACAAGCGTAATCCATCTCCGTCGAGGGGTGAGCACCGGCGCTTCATCCTTGGCAAGACGTTGAACTGCGGTGCGACCGTAGCATCCTCTTTTTAGAAAGGTCAAACAATGCACGAGCGATCACCTCGTTACCTGGATGTCTCTCATGCGGTTTGCTAGAATAGAGCGGCTAAAGTCCAGACCCGACGAGTGCCGGTTCAGGACGTATCTTCACTGAGGCATCGCGGGAATCTGGAGGCTATGTGTGAAATCCATCCGGTCGGACATGTGACTCCGTTACTTACGCGCCTGGTTCATTACGGCATCGCGCTGACTGTCCTCGCTTCGACCGTCCCCTCGAACGCACAACTGAATCCGAGCGGTTCGATGAGACGGTCTCCGGTGGAAGTCGTGAAGCGGTATGTTCTTTTGGATCGGAAAGGGGCTCGTTTGGACGCTCCGTCGTTCGACACCGTGGTTCCCTACATTGACTGGAGAGAAGAACCGGCATGGGGCCGTATCGTCGTCGTCCAAGAGACAACCGTTCCGGAGGACTATCGGCAATGGGAGATTCTCAACAATCTTGAAGTGATCATTCCGGTTACCTTTCATGTGCGGGGGGCGGTTTATCTGGAAACCGCGACCTTCGTGCCCGAGGAAACGACGGAAGAGGTTCGTTTTCATGTGAAAGTTGTGGGAAGCTTTTGGCGCATCGTTTCGCCGGTCATCCCTCCGCACGTCGGACTGAAACGGATGGTGAGTTTCGCACGAGAGGCGGAAGCCCGGGAACCAGATGACGCACAACGCAGCGTGCTTGGTATGCTCATTGACTCCTTGCGAAAGGTTGAGTAATGGTTAAAAGATCGGTGGATCTCATCATTTTTGATTTGGACGGGACACTCATCGAATCGAAGTGGGATATCGCACACTCTGTCAATTTCACACTGGTCAAACTGGGATTGCCCGAACGCCCCATTGAAGAGATTTTTGGTTTTGTCGGCGACGGCGTCAAACGATTGCTGCGTCTTGCCGTCGGGGAAAACAATCAGACCAGGTTCGAAGAAGCGTTGAACGTCTTTCGCGGCCATTATCTCGAACATTGTTTGGATCGGACCGTCTTTTACCCCGGCATCGAACCGATGCTGCAACATTTCGCCCACAAGAACAAAGCGATTGCAACCAACAAGTCCATCGAATATACGCGCGTGATTCTGAATGGCTTGGGGGCGCAGCATTTCCGCTATATGATCGGCGGGGACAACGGCTTTGGTCTTAAGCCGGAACCCGGCATGTTGTTGCACATCATGGAGAAAATGGGCGTGCCGAAAGAACGGACGGTTCTCGTCGGGGACAGTACGAACGACATCAATGGAGGGCATAACGCCGGCATCCGGGTCTGTGCCGTCGGATATGGGATGGGAAATCGAGCGAAGATGGAAGCCTGTCAGCCCGATTGGTTCATTGAAAAGCCGGAACAACTCATGGAGATTTTCCTATGAAACAGAGGTCACGGTTAAGGACGAGGCCGAGAAAGGATGGTGTTCACAAACCAGACAGGCTCATGATTTTTTATTTGAGCCTCACTCTGATCCTTGCCTTCAGCCTTGACCTTCTCCACGCTGCCACGCCGAATATCGCGGAGCGGGTGATCGAACATCGGCTGGCAAACGGCTTGACCGTGCTCATGGTCGAACGGCATCAGACGCCGGTCGTCTCCATCAACATCACTTTCGCAGTGGGCGGCATCAATGAACAGGTGGGCCAAACGGGGCTCGCCCATCTCTATGAGCATATGGCCTTTAAAGGCACACGGTTGGTCGGCACGACTAACTATGAGACAGAGAAGCCGATATTGGACGAACTTGCGCGGGTTGGGACCGAGCTCGACCAACGTCAGCGAGACCTGACCGTCAAAGGGGCTGGTGCAACGGCTGACGAGCGAATCATGATGGAATCACTCCAGAACCGTTTCGTAGCGCTACAGAATCAGGCCGCACAGTACGTCGTCGGGAATGAAATGGCTCTGTTGTACCAGCGACACGGTGGTGTGGGGCTCAATGCATCGACGGGTAAAGATGTGACGCGCTACATGATCAGTCTGCCGTCCAATCGACTGCCCTTGTGGGCGGCCATCGAGTCAGATCGGATGGCGAATCCCGTGTTGCGTGAGTTCTATAAAGAGCGCGGCGTCGTGATGGAAGAACGGCGTCTACGGAACGACGATAGTCCCAATGGGCTCTTGTTTGAGACGTTCACATCCGCGGCGTTTCGTGCCCATGGTTATGGGATCCCAACCATTGGATGGGGGTCCGATATTCTGTCCTTAACACCGGCTGCGGCGGAAGCCTTCTTCAAGACCCACTATGGTCCGGATCAAGCCACGATCGCCCTCGTAGGCGATATTCATCCACAAGAAACGATTGCGTTGATCGAACAGACGTTTGGGAAGATTCCAGCCGCATCGCCGCCACCGCCTCTGGTGACGGTTGAGCCGGAACAGCGTGGGGAGCGACGAGTGGAAGTGGAGTTCGATGCGGAACCGGCTATCGTGATCGGATACCACAAGCCGGGTTTGGGGCATCCGGATGATGATGTATTCGACGTCATCGATGCGGTGCTCAGCGACGGACTCACTTCTCGTTTGCATCAAAAGTTAGTTCGTGAGAAACGGCTGGCCGCCTCAATTGGATCGGACGCGAATCATCCTGGGGTGCGCGCGCCGAATCTCTTCATAGTGACGGCGACGCCGTTGGCTCCCCATACCACCGCTGAGGTCGAAGCGGCCATCTATGAGGAGCTCGAGCGGTTGAAGCAGGAACCGGTCTCGTCCGCAGAGCTCGAAAAGGTGCTCAACAACCTGGATGCGGACTTAGTGCGGGGTCTCAGGTCGAACAGCGGGCTGGCCTCTCAGCTGTCCTTGTATCAAGCGGTGGCCGGAGATTGGCGCTATATCTTGAGGTCTCGAGATAAGGTTGCCGCGGTGACGGTTGAAGATATCCAGCGAGTGGCGACGCAGTATTTTACCAAGTCGAATCGTACGGTCGCGGTCTTGGTGAAGAAAGGCGCGGATAAAACCGTTGCAGCGATTCCAGCCGGCGAGGTGAAGCCATGAGACCGACGAAGAGATACAGATGGGGATGGAGGAGCGTCAGCCAGGTCAGGACTGTGCTCGGCACGCTGGCGATCCTCCTGGCATCCGTGATGACAACTTATTCGGCTGATCTGATGCTGGGCGATCCTCGAACCATGGCGTTCAAGCCGGTGGAATTTTCCCCACCGGATCCGGAACGGGTTGTGTTGGACAACGGGATGGTCCTCTATCTGCTGGAAGACCACGAGTTACCGTTGGTGACGATCACGGCGACGATGCGAACCGGGAGTTGGCTTGATCCAACCGATAAAATCGGTTTGGCGGCCATGACCGGGGCGGTGATGCGAACCGGTGGCGGTGGCGGTCTGTCCGCAGAACAAGTGGATGCCGAACTGGAGCAATTCGCGGCCGATGTGAGTATTGGGATCGGACGACAATCAGGGTCGGCATCGCTCGATGTCCTGAGGAAGGATGTGAATCGGGGGTTGGAGATCTTCGCCGGTCTCATTCGGACCCCCGCGTTCGATCCTGCTCGCCTCGAGTTGGCCAGGCTGCAAGCCATTGAGGGAATCCGTCGCCGTCAGGACAACCCCGGCTCCATCGTCAGCCGGGAATTTGCCAAGATGCTCTATGGGGCGGCTCATCCAAGCGCGCGCGAAAGCTCGCTGGATTCAGTCAAGCGCATCACCAGGGATGATCTCGTCGCGTTCCATCGCACCACGATTCACCCGAACGGGACGATTCTCGGTGTGACCGGTGACTTCAACCGAGAGGAGATGGTGGCCTCTCTGCGCAAGGTATTCGGAGATTGGCAAAAGGGTACCGTGCCGGAGCTGAGAATTCCCGACGTACCGCAGACGGAGCTCACCAGACCGGTTGTCCAGTTCGTCGGCAAAGATACCTCGCAGACCCATCTTCGGGTGGGGCATCTCTCGATCAAGGAGAATGATCCCGACTACGTCGCCTTGGCCATCGCGAACGATATTTTAGGTGGGAGTTCGTTTCGCAGCCGCCTGTTCAACGATGTGCGAACGAAACGCGGACTGGCCTATTCCGTCGGTAGCCGCCTCAACACGGGGATGCATGATCAAGGGGTGTGGCTGATGCGAGCGGAAACCAAGTTGATTTCCACGCAGGAAGTGATCGAGCGGTTTGTGGCGAATATCGAACGAATGCGCGCCGAGCCGGTGACCGATGCAGAACTGGCGGAAGCGAAGGAAGCGTATGTGAATTCGTTCGTATTTTCCTTCTCCAGCCCGTCGGCGATCGTGAGCCGATTGGTTGAGTTGGAGTACGATGGATTGCCGAAGGATTTTCTGCAACAACTCCGTGCCAAGGTCGTGGGCCTGACCAAGGAAGACGTCTTGGCGGCGGCCAAAAAGCATTTGCGCCCGGATCGATTGAAAATTGTTGCCGTCGGATCAGGAGAGGCGTTGCCGAAGGCCCTCGCGATATTTGGAGACGTGAAAGAAATCAAGCTGAGTCCCGAAGGATGATGGGACGTAATCATGAAGTAATCGCAATGTAAAGATACTTCTCTCCTCGGGAATTCTTTTGTGCTGTAAGGCGTCATGCCGTTAGAAGACGACTTTTCAGACATCCTCAAAAAAGCGCGGACCGGACGAGGATTGTCCGTCGGCGATGTCGCCCGGACGACGGGATTGCCCGGAGGCGATATTACGGCGCTGGAACGTGGTGATCCCCCGCGAGACCGGGCAGAGGTGCGCGCCCTGGCAACAGCTTTGGGTCTGCGGGCTGCGCCGCTTGAACAAATCGCCGTCGATAAGTGGGAACCCGTAGCGCAGCGGATGCCACCGTGGGTGGAGATGGTGCAAGGTTCCATTAATGGGTACGGCGTACAGGGGTATATCCTCATTGACGGGAATGAGGCGCTACTGGTGGATACGGGGTACAATGCCCCAGCCATGCTGGACCGGCTTCGGCGACGTGGGTTGCGGCTCCTCGGCATTTGTTTGACACATGGCCATGCGGACCATGCCGAGGGGATTGAACAGATTCTCAACCATCACGAAGTCCCGGTGTACCTGGGACCTGAAGATATCAGCCTGCTGAGTTGGCAGCCACGGCCCGACGTGCTGGTTGCGCCGACAGACGGCTTGTCGATCAAGGTCGGACGTCGTACCATTCACTGTGTGACCACGCCGGGACATACACCGGGCGGTATCTGTTATCGTGTAGATGACCCGCAGCTGCCGGTGTGTTTCGTCGGCGACACGCTCTTTGCCGGATCGATCGGTCGATCCAATCCCAAGGAGTTGTATGCAACCCATCTGAACTCAGTCACTCACAGTGTGCTGGCTCTTTCGCCGGACTATCGGCTTTTCCCCGGGCATGGTCCCGCCACGACCGTTGAAGAAGAACTCGATCACAATCCGTTCGCGACGATCATATAGGCCAGATTCATGGATGGGTTCGGGCGGAATGAACATCGAGAACTCAGTGGCGGTCTCGCCGTTGAGGTCCCGGCAGAGCCGGCTCCACCGTCCATGGATCAGACCGAGAGCGACGACATCGAGCCGTCATTGTTTTCCAAATGGGCCTTGCCGATTGTTCTCTTTTTCTTCACGGTGTTTACCACCCTGTGGGCGGGGGCCTACCAGGTTTACAATGGCCCGGTGCGCGGCCCGTTAAATTTTCTGCTGGCCTCTCCTGAGGCACTCTGGCAAGGCATTCCCTTCGCCGGTGCCCTGCTCTTTATCCTCACCACGCACGAGTTCGGGCATTATGTGTTGTCGAAGATTCATCGGGTGCCCGCCTCCTTGCCGCTGTTTATCCCAGGTCCGCCTCATTTCATCGGGACGTTCGGCGCCATCATACGCATGCGGGGTCCGATCCTGAGTCGTCGGGCCTTGTTCGATATCGGTGTCGCCGGCCCCTTGGCGGGTTTCGTCGTTGCGGTTGTCGCGCTGATCGTCGGGCTCAATCTGTCGACGGTCGTGGATCGAACGGTGACGTATGGATTACACCTGGGCGAGCCTCTACTGCTACAGGTTATGTCGTGGCTAGTAATCGGGCCGTTACCGCCGGAGGCTGATGTCGTGCTGCACCCGATCGGTTTTGCGGCCTGGTTCGGACTCTTTGTGACTTCTCTCAATCTCCTTCCTATCGGCCAGCTCGATGGCGGCCATGTTGCCTATGCCCTGTGGGGCAGGCGACAGCGGACGATGGCGCTCGCCTCTCTCCCAATTTTGTTGATCTTGGGATTCGTCGGCTGGGCGGGCTGGTTTCTGTGGGCCTTCATGGCGGGACTGTGGGGGGTCGGCCATCCCCCTGTCATCGATCCTCACGTGCCGTTGGGTCGCAACCGGACGATTGTCGGCTGGATTGCTTTGGCCGTGTTTGTCGTGACCTTTGCACCGGTGCCGTTCTCCTTCCACTAGACGCTTCCAGTCGCTTCTCCTCACCTGTATCGTTCTTCTGATTTTCTTGTCCGATTGTACGTACGACCCTAGAGTAGAAAAATGTTCACGGCCGACACACACGCGGCACACTGTCCCAAATGCCAGGCGCAACGGTCTGATGGTGAGGAAGAGTGTGCCCGATGCGGGATAATCTTTGCTAAATACAAACCACTTACGGCGAAGTCGCGCTGTTCAGTAACCAAACCAATACCTGTACAGTCTGAATGGTTCCTGTCAGCCAAGCAATGGCTACTTGTATCTGACGCCACGACCGATTCGATGACGTTCTATGGTCGGGCAGCCGTGTTTGTGGCCATGGTTTGGTGGGGGTGGATGTTTATCACCACGCCGCTTGAAACGAACTATACCGGCGAGTCGTTTCTCCATCTCATCAATCTGCCCTTTCATGAAGCCGGACATGTCATCTTCATGCCGTTTGGGCGCTTCATGACAATCCTCGGAGGAACGCTCGGCCAGATTCTCATGCCGATGATTTGCCTCGGGACGTTCCTTGTGAAGACTCGTGATCCGTTCGGCGCCTCGGTGGCCTTGTGGTGGACGGCGGAGAGCCTGATGGATATCGCCCCGTACATCAACGATGCGCGCGCCCTCGACCTCATGCTCATCGGCGGAGTGACCGGGAAAGAAACCGATGGACACGACTGGAACAATATTCTGACGATGCTGGATTTGCTGGAATGGGATCACCGGCTGGCTCACTTTATCTACAGCGTCGGTATTCTTCTCATGCTCGGCTCTTTTCTCTGGGGAGGAACCATCCTATTGCGGCACTATCGCCGGCTTTCCCGATGACAACCCTCCTTGCACGGCCGTGCTAACTCCCATACGATGTCCGACCGAACGGAGACTGCACGTAGGTCGAAGGACAGCATATGGTCGTGAAGTAACTAGAGGGGCGGCACATCATGTCACGTGTGAGCGCTCTATTGTGGTGCTGTTTCTTCATGACGTCGGTCCTTGCTTCAGCCACGTTCGGTCAAGATCCCGGTATCCGATCCTATGTCGCTTCCCCGGAGCCAGTGACATCTACCCGAGATTGGCACTACGGTGCGTATGTGGATGTCGCATACATCGGGAATTTCAACTTTCCCGACAACCATCTATGGCGCAGCCGTGCTACGGCATCCCATCATAATGAGCTTTCACCAAACATGGGGTTGGCCTATGTGCGCAAGAATGCAACAGAGTCCTCACGCTTGGGGATGGAACTCGGCTTTCAAGGGGGACGGGATTCGGAAGAGTTCGCGTTTTTGGCGGGTGAAAGACGAGTCGACGGCTCGGATGTGCTCAGGCACATCCATCGCGCGAACGTGTCGTACTTTGCACCGATCGGTACAGGGTTGACCATCATCGCCGGCCTGTTCAACAGTCTGATGGGCTACGAATCCCTCTATGCAAAAGACAATGCCAACTATACGAGATCATGGATTGCGGACAATACACCCTACATGATGTTCGGAGTGAACGCGCAATATTCCGTGAGCGACGATTTCATAGCCGCCGCCTTCGTCGTGAATAGCTACTATCATCTGGCGCACCCGAATGACGTCCCAAGCTATGGGGTGAGATGGGCCTGGAAGGCGATGCCACGGCTCACGTTGACACAAACTTTCTACGCAGGACCAGAACAAACGGATACTTCTTTGGAGTTTTGGCGGCTGTATGGGAATCACATCCTGGAGTGGCGAGGGGAGGACGTAGTAGTCGCGGCGTCCTTCGATATTGGGACCGAAAGCATTGCCGGGCAGCCCGGTTGCCCACGAACCTTTGTGATGGGAGGCAATGTGATTATGAGATGGCATATTACTGGTCCTTGGTCGGTGGCATTGCGCCCCGAGTTCTATTGGGATCGGAACGGGCGCTGGACAGGAGCCGAGCAGTTCGTGAAAGCCATCACGTCTACTGTCGAGTACAAATTCCCGTACAAGTGGACCAACGCGGTGGTGCGAGTAGAACATCGTTATGATGACTCAACTGGGGTGGGAGGCGGGTTTTTCAAGAACGGGACGATCCGTCCCGGTGTCCTAGGTCTTGCGCAAGGGCAGCATCTACTCTTGCTGGGAGTTCTTATCAGCTTCGATTCCCCGTGAGTGTGGGACAGGAGATGGGAGCTTCTGCATCCAGTGCTGGAGCTGGTCGACAATGCGCGTGCCAAGTGTTTGAAGCGCGCGTTTTTTTGCCTCCTGCAGAGCGGCGCCATCTTCGACTAGGACGGCTGACCCGACCAGCTTCGATGCTCCTTCAACTGTCTGCATACGGGCGTGCCATTCAGAGTGTACAGCCCGTAAGTGGCCGGTGACCATGACGAGCGCATTGCTTTCGGTACCGGGGGCGAGATAGGCGCCGAGTAAGGTCGGATACAACCAAGCAAAGCGGTTGTTGTACCGATCAACCGCAGCAACTCCGTTGACGATCAAGACCATATCGGCTCCATGTCGAGCACCAGCCTGACGGATTCCGAGGATATCCTCACTTCGCAGAGTGGCATCTATCAGCACAAATGTATCCTGGAGGACATGCTCGTCCTGTAGCGGTGCTAGCTCGCGGAGCAGTTGATCTCTATCCCCGGTTAGCCATTCCATCTTTCGGATGGACGGACTGTTTGGAAAATTGTGACTTGCGAAAAAGACACCGAGCCGAAGGGGTGTGGAAAGATGAACGCGTTGGATCGCCAGGGATTGACCTTCTGGGGTTGAGTTTGACTCGACATGAAGGACTTCGCTCATTGCCGCCCGATCGAATCCTTGGCTGCTCGCGCACCCCGTTACCAAAAGAAATAGCAGTGACCAGAGGGTTCTAAATTTTGGCATTCGAGGGTTTTCCTACTTTTGCGTGACAAAAATAATGGACATGGCCATTGCGATATGAGCCAATTCCCCAGTTCCCACTTCATTACGGAGATGGTGAGTCTATGGCGGAATGGAAACCTACTCCTCAATCGGAAGAATGCGATCGGCCACTGCTTGCACAACACGTTCTTGTTCGGTCACCGCTTTCAATCCGTTAAAACTAAGGTAGTGCCCACCGTGACTCGGTGCCTGAATCGTGGCACTGACTTCGACATGATTTCCATCTTCGACTTCTGGGTCGCGGACAATTGGTCTACCACAAATACCCAACACGGCGACGGGGATGGTCGACTCATCATTCTCAAGACGGAATAAATATGCGCCGTAACAGTTGTCACCATTGGGAATTGTGTAGGGAGCGAGTGATTGCACATCGCGGACGATGCCTCGCAAAGTGACATGCCGAAGATGATAAACCCGCGGCTCTTCGAGTATCTGTTGAATGCTGGTGGGTTCTTCTGCCGATACCCGTATCGGTGTGTTCGCTCCTATAAGTGTGAGCAAAACGACGAGAAGAGGAGCGACGATTCGAGCTGAAGTGAGCATGTGGATGAAGAGCATCTTACCACCATTCTTCGCTTTGGATCAGAGGCTGCTTTCTCTTGCAAGACATGCTCGCTATAATCTCCCCGTCTTTGGTCAAGGAGGATCATTTGTATGGTGAATGAGCGGCAACTGAGTACCTTCGTCAAGGAGTCACGGGGAAAGTTTGAGGATATCTTGGGACAGATGGTGGAGATACCATCGATCAGTATGGATTCATCCCGTACGGGTGATATGCGGCGCATGGCTGAACTTGCGAAGGAGTACTTGGCCGACATGAAGGCCAAGGTTCATGTGGTGGAGACTGGTGGGTACCCTATCATCTCCGGTGGATGGATAGCAGGGCCCACGTACCCCACAGTTACGATCTATAACCATCTGGATGTTCAGCCGGCGCAGGAGCCGGAATGGAAACAGCCCCCGTTTGCCTTTCAAAATGAACGAGGGATCTACCGGGGGCGAGGAACGACTGATGACAAGGGCCCCGCTCTGACGGCGATGTTTGCGGCTCGATATGCGATCGAGCAAGGTTGGCCGATAAACATCCAATTCTTGTGGGAACTTGAAGAGGAAATCGGGAGCCCGCATTTTGCCGAAGGCCTCAAGAAACACCTGGCGATTCCGCGACCAGATTCCGTGGTTGTGTCGGATACAATCTGGATTGCCAAAGGACGGCCTGCAGTGCCCTATGGTTTGCGCGGCCTGCTTTGCGCACGTCTGATCCTACGGACAGGTGAAAAAGATGCGCATTCAGGTGTGACTGGGGGCGCCGCTCGCAATCCACTGGCTGAGCTGATGGAGGTGGCGAATACCTGCCTTGATGCGCGGACTGGAAGGATAAAGATTCCGGGGTTCTATGATGATGTGATACAGCCCACCGCCAATGAAATTAAGAATTTCCTTAGATCAGGCTTTCAAGTGGGTCGTTTTAGGCATGCGTACGGGTTTCGATCGCTTCGAGTACAGGACCCAGCAGAAGTCATGCGCAGGATTTGGGCATCCCCGACGTTTGAGATCCATGGCCTTAGTGGAGGATACCAGGGACCAGGTGTCAAAACGGTTGTGCCTGGTCATGCCGAGCTCAAGGTCAGCATGCGGCTTGTCCCGGGCCAGGCACCTGAGAGAGTGTTTGCTCTGTTGAAGAAGCATGTGATGAAGGTGAATCCTGATGTGAAAGTGAAGAGAGAGGGGATGCTCCATCCGTTTAGAGGCCACTTCGTGGGGCCATATGTGGACTGTGTGAAGCGTGCCGTGATGGAAGGGTTTGGCAAGGCCCCCGCGTTTGTGAGAGAAGGTGGGTCGATTGGTGCGGTGGTCACGATGCAGAAAGCCTGGAAGGTCCCAATCCTCTTCATAGGCCTGAGCTTGCCAGAGCATGGCTACCATGCTCCCAACGAATATTATGATTGGGGGCAGGCCTCCGGGGGAATGAAGACGTTCGTTCAGTACTTCTCACAATTAGTAAAGATGGGGAAGCAACAGGGCGGTCTTTGACAACATCTGGGCCGATAACGGTGTGCTCGGAAAGGTCAGTTTTGAACACCGGTATCCGAAAATTGCCAGGACAACCATGTTTGCCATGTAACGGCTAATCCAAAACGGTCCGGAAGTGCATTGAAATTATAAGTATTTGAAAATTATAAAAATTTGCATTACTTGTCTTTGTTGATAAGGCATGAATGTTGCTGACTCTCAACTCATGGAACAAGGAGCTAGTCGCGCCCTTAAGCTGTTAAAGTGATCAGGTTGATTGTGGAAAGGCGGTTGGGTATTCTGTCGGCCTTATGGGAGCTGAACCGATCCGTGTCATAGTTGTCATGGTTACAACTGCAAACCAAGAGGAAGCGGCCAAGATTGCAGACCAAGTAGTACGGTCTCGTCTCGCTGCTTGTGCTTCCGAGATACCCAGCGTACGGTCAACGTACTGGTGGGGAGGAAAGATGATGAACGATCAGGAAGCACTTCTGCTGATAAAGACGACTTCCGACAAATTCGACTCCATCCAAGAAGCCATACGAAAGATCCATTCGTATAAAGTTCCAGAAATAATAGCAATTCCTGTGACCCATGGATTCCCACCGTATCTTGAGTGGGTGCACCGAGAGACGCCCTAGATGATGTGGTTGAAACTGGCTTATCGAAAGACTATCGTGGGAGTTGACCAGTAAGGGACGAAATCGGTAAGTTGCGGGTCGACTTCAAAGCCTACCTGATACACTTAGGTACGGGAGAAAAATGTTATGGGTCAGACAAATATGCAAGACGGCGATGCCTATACCGTGGTGGTTTTCAGAGGATCCACTGCAAAGCCAATCCGCTTTAGCTTTTCGAAGAGACTCCTCAGGCGATTATTAGTATGTTTGGGCGTGGTTGTTCTTGCCGATCTTCTTGTGGTTTCTCATTATGTCATCAGAACTGGAGAGGTATGGGAGCTGGCAGCTTTCCGTGCCGAAGCCATGAGTGCCCGAGAGCAGACTGCCGCTTTCTCATCCGCCATTGATGATCTGAAGAAGCGCCTTGGCGCGATGAGTGAGGTCAATCAAAGGCTTAGAGTCATGCTGGGTATTGAGGTACCTAAGACGGGTGATATGGCAAATGGGAGAGGCGGAGAGGAGATGCCGATTCCCGAAGAAGGAGGCGCAATACCGGGCGGCAATCAACAGGGCCTCTCATCTGGTGCCTCAAGGCTAGGGTTCGACAGCCAGCAAGAACGCAATGATGCTGTCGGCCTCGAGCCTTCTCCCGATAACCTCCAAGCCATTGCTTCTGTAAAAGAAGGCTTGGAATGGCTTTCAAAGCAAACGACAGCGCAAGAACGCATTCTTGAAGAATTGTCACAGGCAGCCGAACAGCGCTCGGCTCGATGGGCCTCGACACCCTCCATTTGGCCGGTGAAAGGGTGGATCACATCCGGGTTCGGTCCCCGTGTTTCTCCTTTTACGGAGAAGCCAGCCTGGCATGATGGGTTGGATATCGGAGCTGCCCCCAACACTCCTGTGCGTGCTCCTGCCCAAGGAAGGATTACGTCAATAGGGTACGATCCGAAGCTTGGGAACATGGTCCGTGTCGATCATGGATTCGGGGTCGAGACCCTTTACGGACACCTGGCGAAGGCTTTGGTGAAGGAAGGCCAGAGGGTCGAGCGTGGCGACGTCATAGCGCTTGTCGGGAGTTCTGGCTTGTCCACCGGCCCGCACCTACACTATATGGTAAAAGTGAATGGCCAAGCCCTGGACCCGATCAAATACATCTTGGAGTAGGGCGAGATTAGATCATACGTGATGTTCCACCTACCTGTTTGTGCGACCCGCAACAGTTTGATTTTTCTCAACCTGCTCCGAGCACTTGCTGCGGCTTCTTCTTTGCCAATCGCCTAGCCGTACCGCAGCTGTAGTGATCTAGTGACATCAGAATGATATTCATATGACCGACCTCGAAATCGCTCAGTCTGTGACTCCTCGACCCATTCACGAAATTAGTTCACAACTTGGAATCCTTCCCGAAGAGTTTACCGGCTATGGATCGGATAAGGCAAAAATATCGATTCAGGTACTGGAGCGTCTAAAAACATCGCCGATGGGACGATATGTTCTTGTTACGGCGATCAACCCCACCCCCTTGGGAGAAGGAAAGACGACAACGTCAATAGGGCTGGCCATGGGCCTCTCTCGATTAGGACATCGAGCTGCGCTTACCCTAAGGCAACCCTCGCTCGGGCCAGTGTTTGGGGTAAAGGGCGGAGGGACTGGCGGGGGACATGCTCAAGTCATTCCCATGGAAGATATTAATCTGCATCTGACCGGGGATGCTCACGCGGTCGCGGCAAGTCATAATTTGCTTTCAGCATTCCTGGACAACCATTTGTTCCATGGAAACTCCCTGTCGATCGATACCGAACAGATTACATGGCCGAGGACATTAAATGTCAATGATCGAGCGCTTCGGACGGTCGTACTGGGGGAAGGCACAGGTGGTCGCAAAGGACAATTTGTCATTACCGAGGCGTCGGAAGTCATGGCGGTACTGGCGTTGGCAAAGGATCAGCGAGATCTCTTAAACCGGCTTAGTCGCATCGTCGTGGGGTTGACCCAATCAGGTGCGCCAGTCCTGGCTGAAAAGCTGGGCTGTGTGGGATCCATGGCCGTCTTGCTCAAGGATGCCCTGATGCCAAATCTGGTCCAAACGCTCGAAGGGACGCCTGCTTTTGTTCATACCGGCCCTTTTGGCAACATCGCCCATGGCAATTGCTCGATCATATCCGATGCGATCGCCCTGCGCTGTGCCGACTTTGTCGTCACCGAGGCAGGTTTTGGTAGCGACCTGGGAGCGGAGAAGTTTTTCAACATTAAATGTCGTGCTTCAGGATTCTCCCCGACGGTGGCGGTTGTGGTTGCAACGTTACGGGCGCTGAAACTCCATGGCGGTGGTGGTGTTGCCAAGGCGGGTGTATCGCTACCTGCCAGTTTGACAGGACCGAATCGAGACGCTTTATCAAAAGGCATCGCAAATCTGGAACAGCATGTGGCCAATGTGCTGGCGCACGGTGTACCGGTGGTGGTTGCAGTAAACGCCTTCAAAGACGATCCTCAAGATGAATTGGACTGGGTTCGAGAGCAGTCACTTAAAATGGGAGCGGCGGACGCGGCTGTATCAACACACTGGTCCGACGGGGGTAGAGGAGCCGAGCAGCTGGCTAGGGCAGTCCTCAGGGCATCCGAGAGACCGGCTCATTTCAACTATCTATATGAAGTGTCTTGGCCGATCAAAAAAAAGATCGAAACCATTGCTACCCGTATGTATGGAGCGGCAGGAGTCACGTTCGAACCGGAGGCTGAACGCCAAATCGACAAGGCAGAGGCGCTGGGGTACGGCAGCTTACCGGTCTGCATGGCTAAAACTCCGCTCTCGTTGTCACATGATCCTTCCCTGAAGGGGAGACCAACCGGCTTTATGGTACCTATCCGAGAGTTGCGAATTCTCGCCGGAGCCGGATTTGTAACAGCTGTCTGTTCAGGAATTCAGCTCATGCCGGGATTGCCTAAGAAGCCAGCCGGTGAGCGCATCGGTCTGGATCGCACTAGCGGGAAAATCGTTGGGCTTTCTTGAAGAATCAACGTTGCTTCAAATAGCGGAAGAATTCCGAATCCGGGCTCATCACCAACGTCGAGCCGTCTTTGAAGGCACTCTTATAGGCTTCCATCGAACGGGTAAATTCGAAAAACTTTTGATCCTGCCGGTAAGCATCGGCGTAGATCCGAAATGCTTTGGCATCTCCGCTGCCTCGAAGTTCTTCAGACTCTTTGTAGGCTTGAGCCAGGATGATTTCCCGGTCCTTTTCGGCTTCGGACCGAATTTTTTGAGCTTCTTCAGCTCCTTCCGCGCGATATTGTTTGGCCTGTCGCTCCCGTTCGGCTTGCATGCGCGCAAAGACGGCTTTCTCATTCTGTTCCGGCAAATCGGCACGCTTGATTCGGACATCCTGAATTTCGATGCCGTACGCCGAGGCCTTCTCGTTCGCTCGTTCGGTGACCACCTTCATGATGTCAGCTCTTGTACTTGAGACGATCTCGAGTAACTCGTGCCGACCCAACTCGACCCGGAGTTCAGAATAGATGATATCGTGCAGTCGTTGGAGAGCGCCCCGTTGACTCTGAAAGTTCTGGTATACCTTCAACGGGTCCACAATGCGCCATTTCGCGAAGTTATCCAGCAACAGGGTCTTTTTGTCCGAGGTAATGACGTCTTGCGCGTTCGAGTCGTAATCCAACAAACGTTTTTCGAAGTAAGTCACTTCTTGGACAAACGGCACTTTCACATACAGACCTGGTTCGGTGATGTTGCGAACGGGCTTGCCGAGCTGCACGACGATGGCCGTCTGAATTACGTCCACGACGAAAAGCGGAGAGGCTCCGAGCACGAACAACGCAACGATCACGGCAAGGAGTGTGATCACCAATCCCTGTTTCGTCATGGTCGGGCCCCCCTCGACTTGAACGATGGGGATGGTTCTGGTCGAGTCTCTTCAATTTCCGATTGGGGGACGGTTTTGGCCCCGGTCGTGGATGTCGGCTTGGAGAGGCGGTCCAAGGGAAGATATGGGAGCACACGATCTCCGCCTTTCCCGTCGATGATGATCTTTTCCATATTTGGGAGGATTTCTTCCAAAGTCTCGATATAGATCCGCTTGCTGATCACGTCTTTCGCTTGGTTGTACTCTTTCAAAGTGGCGAGGAATCGATTGGCCTCACCTTGCGCGCGATTGACTCGTGCCTGCGCAAATCCCCTTGCCCGGTTGACCAGTTCGGCTGCCTCACCTTTCGCTCTCGGGATGATGTCGTTTCGGTAGCCCTGCGCTTGGTTGATCAGTTTTTCCCGATCTTCTTTGGCGTTCGTCACGTCTTTGAACGCGGCGGCGACGGCTTCCGGGGGGTCGACGTCTTGGAGTTGCACCGCAGCGATCTGCACACCTGATTGATACTGGTCGAGGATCGTTTGAAGCAGCGTCAGGGTGTCTTGCTGAATCACCGCTTTTCCGGTGGTCAGGGCTTCGTCGATCCTACTCTTGCCGACAACCTCGCGCATGGAGGCTTCTGCTGCCTTGCCGATGGTCTCATGGATATCCGCCACGTTGAAAAGGAAGTTTCGAGCTTCCTTGATCTTGTATTGGACGATAAATTCGATCGCCAGGATGTTCATATCACCGGTCAGCATCAAGGCTTCCTGGGGCACCATCTGCTGGCGACCTTGCTGATTGGTGCGGAAACCGACTTCCACCCGATAGAGTTTTGCGACCTTGGGCTGGAGAACAGTTTCAACGATGGGAATCTTGAAGTGAGGACCTGGTTCTACAGCGCGGACCGGAACCCCGAACCGTTTCACGACTCCCTCTTCATCCGGGGCGACGATAAACACACTGTGCCAGACCAGAAAGATCAACAAAGCGGCGATGAGGAGATTCCACATGCCGCCCGAAGGTAACAGGCTTTTCAATCCGCCGGGAGGGAAGATGTCTTTGAATTGTGATTGGGCCTGCTTGAAGGCTTCTTCAAGCGGGTCAGGCTTCTTGCCCCACGGATCTTTTGGGTCCCAGACCATTCGCGACGGTAAATATCCAATGACAGTAGAAGACGGATCGACACCTTAGCAGAGTGTTGACGTAGGAACAAGATCTATCAGGCTCTAGGTGAAAGCCAGGAATGCCAGGAATGCGAATATGGCGGCCATAGGAATCGTGACCACCCAGGCGAAGATCATATCCCGCACGGTACCCCATCGTACGGCGGCGGTCCCTTTCAACAGACCGATGCCAATGATCGCTGAGCCGCTGACGTGTGTGGTGGAGACGGGTAAGCCGAGCGATCCAGAAAGCAATACCAGCGATGACGTCGTCAGGTTGGCGGATAATCCTTCCACATGATTCATCTTGATGACCCGTTCGGCAAGCACTTCGGTGACGCGGTGTCCACCCCAGTAGCTGCCGGCCCCCATGGCGATCGCCACACCGGCAAATGCGAGTATCCGCAGGGCTGGACTAGGCCACGCAGCCAAAGTGCTTCCGAGCAGAAGCATCGCGGCAATCTTCGGTGCATCGTTGGTGCCGCGAGCCAGAGATGTGAGTCCGCTCGACAGCCAGTGGATGGAATCCAGACCGAGTCTTGGGCCGGACAAGCCTGCGCGGTCACATTGCGATGGCACCGACGCCACGGGCACGCCGATACCTCCGGCTTGAAACAACGTACGGGTGTAACCATTTCCGTCGATCGTGACGAGTGCCCGATGGCTCGGCATGACGCACACACAAAGGCCTTCCCATCGGTTCGCGATCCTTCGTAGAAGCGGATGAACGGAGCACGACACAGCGAACGACAGGAAGGGGCTGAGTAACAGGGGAAGCGCGATCTTTTTCGAGACCGTGTCCCAGATCAAGCCCTCGGTTCCAAACGCCATCAATCCGGCTCCCATGAGCGAGCCAGTCAACGCATGGGTGGTGGAGACCGGAAGACCGGTTCTCGACGCGAAAAGCACCCACAGGACGGTGCCGCTCAGGATGGAAGGGGCCAGGGCGGATGGGATGGCCAGGCCTGGCTCGATAAAGCCGCTGCTGAAGGTCTTGACCATCGCGCTAGCCACGAACGCGGCGGCGGCCGCTCCGACCATGGTCCAAAAGGTTCCCCACGCGATAGCCGCTCGATAGCTGGTTACCCCGCTGCCGACCAGTGTGGCGATCGCTTTCGACACGTCGTTCGTTCCGTTGGCAAAGGCCAGGACGAGGACCAGCGACAACGTGAGAAGGGGGATTTCCATGGCGAGAGGTTAAGTGACCACTCCGCTGCACGAGGAACCCGAGCCTGCCGTACAACCGAAGCAATGGTTGCGCGTGACGATCTGTCGATGATGAAGCTGTACCGGATCGAAATCCCGGATGTGGGACGGAGCTCCATGGTCCACCGGGAGTTCCAACATTTGATTGAAGTCGCAATCGTAGAGCCGCCCATCCCATCCGACCGAAAGTGTGTGACGGCACATCACGCCGGCGACAGCGGCAGGGTTGAACGCATTGGAGAGTCGCGTCATGTACTGGTCGTAGTTCCCGCTTTCAACGAGAAACTCAAGGAAGCGGCTGATCGGCATGTTGGTGATCGTGTAGAGCCGGTTGAACTCAATGCCGTACCTATTGCGTAGTTCCTTCTTGAATTGGGCTTCAATGGCTTCTTGCTTCGGAGGCAGGAACGCGCCGACGGGATTGTAAACCAAGTTCAGCGCGAGCCCGGTCTTCGAACGGCCATAACCGAATCGATTCAGCAGGCGGAGCGCCTCCAGGGATTTCTCAAAGACTCCCTCGCCCCGCTGCGCGTCGGTCTGGCTGGCACGATACGACGGGAGTGAAGCGATAATTTCAACTCGATGGTGGGCCAAAAATTCGACCAGATCGGCCTGCGACGGCAACAGCAGCACGGAGAGGTTACAGCGATCCATCACATGTCGGCCGAGTGTCCGGGACTGTTCGACCAGCCAGCGAAAATGTGGATTGAGTTCCGGTGCGCCGCCGGTGATATCGACGGTCGGAATGTCGGTCTTGGCGAGGGCATGTATACATTGTTCCGCCGTTTCGAACGACATCGTCTCGGAACGATCCGGACCGGCATCCACATGGCAGTGCCGGCAAGTCTGGTTGCAGAGTTTTCCCACATTGATCTGAAAGACGGTGATGCCCGTCGCGCGAAGAGGGAACGTACCGACTTGGTCAAGGCGACAGTCAAACGGTGGGAAACCGGCCGACTGCTTGAGGAGGCGACATTGTTCTGCCGCTGAGGCGAGGGAATTCTTCCGGCCTAGCAAGGTCAGGGTCATCTAACAGCAGCCTCCCTCGGGAACGCACGTCACGGCTTCGCCGCGTACACGTTCTCCCGCTCGGTTCAGAATGGCGAAGTGCGGCTGGTACCCATCGGCTTCAAGGACCGCTACGGTCTTTGAGCAAATCTCCAGCGGCTGGCCTCGGCGATAGACGTGGTGATCGTCATCGGCCGCCTCGATGAAGGGACCTGCTAATAATGCATAATGGCCCTGCCAGGTACAGGGAGCCTCTGCCGGAAACACGGCGCTCCATCGGGCGTCATTCTGGTCGAGCTGGATCGGGTCGGCAGTGAGGATAAAGTGATCGGCGAACGGTGGGTAGCTCAGCAACAGTTCATCCTCCGGCTTGATGGGTTGCGGGATGCCGCGCTGGTACGTCGTGCTTCGTTCATCGACAAGCCGACTGAAGGGACCGCGCAAGGTGGCGTATCGGATCGAGGAGACGGTCGGCGTCTGAGGCAGTTTGTACCCCGTCAACGTCACTGAAAAGAAATGGATGCCATCGATGACTCTCCAGGGTGAAAACTTGACGAGATGGATCCCGAGAAAACCGGCCGTCGTCAGGCCAGTCATATAGTCGGCGAGCGTCAAAGCTCCGGAAAGACAGTCTCCCCATTTTTGGGTGTCATGGATGAGATACTGCGGCACGACTTGATCCGACACGATATCGGAGATTGTGAACCGCCCGCCGGGCTTGGCGACTCGATACATTTCGCGAAACACCTTCCGTTTGTCCGGGGCCAGGTTGATCACACAATTCGAAATGATCAGATCGATTGTGCCATCCTCGACCGGCATCGCATCGGCCAAGCCTTTCCGGAATTCCACATTCGAGACGGGGTAGCCAAGGTTCGCTGCTACGACAGCCGCGTTCTTGCGCGCAATCTCCAACATCGTATCGGTCATGTCGATGCCGACCACATGGCCTGTCAGTCCCACTAACCGGGAGGCCTCAAAACAATCGATGCCGCCGCCTGACCCGATATCCAGCACTGTCTCGCCGACCTGCACGGTCTTGAGGCCGGCCGGCGTGCCGCAGCCATAGGAAATTCTCAAAACTTCTTCGGGAATGAAGGTTTTGAGGTGTCCCATGTCGTAACTGGTGGGGCAACACATCTCTTCGCCGGTACTGACGGCTTTCGCATAACGCTCGCTGACTTTTTTCGTGATTTCATCGATGGGCATGTTCGGCCTCGCAGAATGGTCAGGATAGCTGAAATATGTGTATCAACACTCCGCCTATCCAGTCAATTGGAACACCTAGAGTAGGCGAAAACAGGGAGGATGGAACATCCAATTCTTTCCAATTCAGAGTCCGTTGCCGGACGAAAATCTTACAGAGGTTTTGAAGTGTTCGGTTGTCTGGTAGGTACTTGGGTACGTAAGCCTATGACCAAGCGCAATCGGAGAAAGAGAAAAAGGCCAGTATATGAAGGGACGAGTCTTTCAGCGCGAGACCAGATGATGCGGCCAATCGGAGGGCGCTGCTGTGGTCTCGTGTTGCCAAGCGAGGGGTACCACTTAGGGGAGGCTGAGTTCAGAAAATTTTCGCAGAGCTTCCATCAGGGTGAGGTCGAAGTTCAGGCGGTATAGGTTGAGTTGCATGGCTTCAAACGTCTCTCCTTGTGCCCAATGCTCGGGAAAGTTAGGCAGATAACCCAGCCACTGCTTTTCTTCATCCAAGTAGTAGCATTTGATTTTCTGCATAAAGTACCTCGTTTGAAATCGGGATACGAACCACTAGAAGGCCGTTCGGGCTTCTTCTGGTGTATGAGATCATTCCAACATGTGATTCTTCATCGGTCAAGAATCTACAAAACCTAAGGCTGTGGCGTACCAAAAGGATAGTGTGACCGTCGCGATGAATGTCGGCGCTCTGTCATGACGTCGAGGCGGGTGGCAAGAAACAGCCAGGGGTGGAGTAGATGAGGCCCTCAACGATTACTGATCATCGCGAAGAGGAGTTCTTCCACACGGGCGCGTCGCTTCATCTGGGCACGGGACATGGGACGGGATCTCGTGGGTGTGTGACGGGAGAGCGTGGACGTAGAATTATGATACCGCTCGTGCTCTCCATTTCCGTATTGATCCTCTTGGCCCCCGTGGGACTGGTAGAGGTTCCTTTCTGCTTCTTGAGCAATGAGCTCTTGGTGCAGTTGCCACAGCTTGAACTGCAGTTCTTCGAAAGAGTCCCCATACGTCTCGTGTTCCGGGTAGCCCTCCAGATGGCCGCGCCAACCGTTTCCGTCTTGCACGATGATGTATTTGGTGGAATGCATCACGAAAGTATAGCTGGACATTTCAGATGCGCAAGTGAAGGGAGGAAATGAACGACACGAGATCGTGACCTGTGGAAAGTGTTAGAAAAGCCAATGAGTTATCTCGTGTTCTCCCTTAATCAATGCATCAAGGACTCCTCCTTCCTGCGGTTAACTACAATGCAAGGGAGCTTTCAGAAAAAACTTAAGCAGGACGATGGACAATTTTACATTGATTAGGACACCACGCAACCCACAATCGTAATCGTATTTTGACGGCTAGATCATTCTCGAAGCATCAAAACGTACAAGCGCGCTCGAGGGAATGAAGATAAGGCAGGTCAGGAGGTTATCAGTGATGCCATGCTTGGCGGTAAGACAAGCCGGCACTAGACTCCTCGATAAATGAAACGCTCGATGTGTACGGGTAACGGTCGGTCTCGATTGCACGCCGAGGTATGGTGGATGACACTGACGATTTATCGTGAAAAGATCGACAAGATCTCCGATCACGGCTACATTTCGATACAGAAGTTCTGGGATTCTCCAATTCGATACTTTGACCAAAGCGGGAGGCGCCACGACATGATACAAACCCAAGCATCGACGGATGAGCAATTGAAGGACCAAGCGATCCGGCAAGCGTTGGTCGGGGATTTGACTGGGGCGCGACAAACCGCAGGTGAGATCGTTGATAAACGGTACTCGCGAGAGGCCTGGCAGATGATGCTGTTCGTCGAATCGGAGCGGGGGAACGTACAGTCCGTGAAGGACACCATCGTCTCATGTCCCGATCCGTCGCTCTTGGCGAGTCATTTCTATTTGGAACTGCCTCAGCTCTTCGTCAAGGCCGGCGATCGGTCCGGCGCCATCGAGATTGCCAAGGCGATGGGCAATGCCGGAGTGTTACCTCTCATCGGCATCGCCGCGCATCTGGCGCAGGACGGAGATATCGAAGGAATGCGAGACGCGCTCGCCCATATCGATGATGCAGACTTGAGGGTCCTGATCCTGCGCAAGGTGACGGCGTATCAGCCCACGATGCCGGGGCTCGACGACCTTGATTCGATGCGAACTGAAACGGCCCAAACCGACTCACTGGCTGCCTGACCATTTTTTGCCGTAGCTCTCCGCCGATCTCTTTTGGACTCCTCTCTGATCCGCTTACGCTCGCCAAAAGTTCGATAGACAGAAAGAAAGCCGAGCGATAAATCGAAGGAAGCACTCTGGGAAGGGCGATCTTACCCGAGGACGGTCTTGCCGATTGGCGACTGAATCAGAAGCGATTCAATTCGAATCCATTCGACTCAACGCCTTGTCTAGTCCGGACGATTGAGCCAAAGCGGCGGTTCCTCGCAAGTAATTATCTTTCCTCACAATTTACCGTTCATATGTACTTGGTATTAGATAGCGTAATGCGCGCACACCCCTTGCAAAAACAACCGGTCAGAAGTGAATGAGCCATCGATTTTCCAAGAGCCAACGGTCGATGGTGTGGCAGGAGGCTCCGTGTGCATGGGAGGTGCTTTATGAAACGCTCACATATGGCGATGGTCGTCGCCGGATTCTTGATCTATGCAACTGGGTGCGTGGAGATGCAGCGAACCTGCACCAGTCAAGAGATGATCGCCATGAAGGAGAAGGGGTTCAGCGTCGATGACATCGACAATATGTGCACCTCCTATAAGGTCAAGGAGGAGTCTTTCCAAGCTGTGGCTGATGTCATGAAGGCCATGGCGGCCAACCCTAAAGACCAATCCAATCCAGCCGGTTCGGGTCCTGCCAACGCCGCCGCCTTTTCCAATGCGGGCGCGGCGTACTGCACGACTCAATACGGGAGCTGTCCACTTGGAACAAGGGCTGCCGCCGGACTGATGTGTCAGTGCCAGACTGTCTATGGACCCATTCCCGGTGTGACCCAATAGGGCTACCTAGACCGGAGTGAACGCGTCGGGTCCTCGTCTCCATTTCTTCCGGCTGACGAAGGTTCTGATTGGGTTTGAGGCGGTGCGGCAGCGAGTGTGAACGAAGTCGAGTATCGCTTCTCTGGTATCAATGTTCCCCTGGGCGAGATTGTTCGGATGAATCGGTGTTTGAGTCGCTTTCTAGGTACATCTTGCGCGAGGGCCATTATCTGACTTCCCGTCCTTGCTGCAGCTTCGCTATGTGACGGCCTGACTGTTCTTGTATTCCGGACGGTTTAGTGGATCACGATTGTGACGGCAATCGAGTTCTCCCCTACGGCGCGCCGGCGCCTTGCGAAACGTCTGCGGAGCGCAAAGCGCTTAAGTCGTACGGTAGGATTCAGGGGCTAAGCTGCTTCAACTGGTCGTCGAAGCGCAGGTTTCGTCAAACGTGACGCGAGTCGCTTGGCCCGGAGAGCACGCCGGGTCGTGCGGTGATAATGGATCAAGGGATCCACAATATCCCGCAGGTCGGACATCGCATGGCCTGCATTCACATCGGCAAGTAACTTTCCTGCATGTCCAGTAAATGGTCCACCACCATGAGCCCGTTGCATCTAGGACAGGTCATTGGAATTCCTCCTTGGTAATCGCTCGGCCATCACAACCTGTATAACTAACTCACTCCTTGGCATAGGCGCTTAGGCAACGATGGCGCCACGAGGGAGTCTGGTAATGACCTCCAAGAGCGATGGCGATGAGCGCGATGTCGAACGTACTTCGGTGGGTTTGGGAACCCATCCACGATGGATAAGGCTTGCGGAGGATCGTATCCCGAGCGATACGCTGACGGATAAAACGATACAGGGCGACGAATCGGTTGATGCGATGACTGTATGAAACGAAAAGGCCCGGCGCAGTGGTTGAGTGCCACCGCACCGGGCCTTAGCTGGTCGCTATGTTAGGTGCCGGAATGATTCCGGCGGCCTGAACAAACCACTATGGCGTGCAAGGGGTGATGACGGTTCCCGCGAATGGACTCCGTTGCGCGGCCGTCAATTGTCCACAGAAGCTATTGGCACCTTCACCTGACGGTAGCTTCTGCACCCACCCATTGTAGACATTGGGAACAGGGAGCAAGCCCTGTCCACCCATGCCCTTGTTTCCGCTGATCGGGTCATCCGTTGGTGCAGCGTCGTCGGCCAACACTACCCATCCGGCGATGACCGGTGCATCAGCTCCCGTTTGCGTCACAATGCCATCGTTGTCCGCATCGTAATCCAACACGATCAACCGGTTGGAGAACTTGCTGGTGACATAGGCATAGTACCCGCCACCCTTCTTGGCACCGAAGTTCACGCCGTGACAGCCTGGATCGCACACCACACTCGCAACAAGAGCACCTTTCCCGCCATCTGCGGCTGTGTCAATGATCGTGATCGTTCCAGTCAAGGTATTCCCCGTGATCACGAACTTGCCGTCAGGACTTACCGGAGTTTGAATCGGTAGACCGCCGATGGGTCCACCGGTAGGCCCAGTCAGTGGATTATAGTTTTGGAGCAAATTGATGTCGTTGATCTTATTCCCGGTTGCCATGTCGATGACGGAAATACTGTGGCCCAGGTAGTTGGACACGTAATACTTCGTCGAGTCCGGGTTGATTCCCGAGGCAATCGGCAGGGTGCCGGTGGCTGGTTTGGATTTAATCTTATCGGTGATGAAATCCCAGAATGTGGAGTCATTCGTGTTGGAGTTCGGGGTCACCATTGAATTACCGTCATGGCCCATCCAATGGGCGTGCGGTTGGGCTTGTTTGTCCCCTGGATTTTGCACCAGAATGTTGCGGTTGATGCTCAGGGTCCCATTGGCGGCTTTGTTCAATTCGACGACCGAATCTCCACCGTTCAGTCCCACGTGTACCTGCTCGTTATTGACTCTGGTCATGACGTGAGCGGGATCGTTGCCGAGCTCGATTTCCTGCAAGAGTGTCCCATCCGCTTGGTTATGGACGTACAGGCTCTTGCCGTGCCACTCGGTGTTGTAGATCTGCTTCTGATCATGGCTGGCCCACAGGTTATGGGCGTTGTTCATCTTCTGAGCCGGCAGCGCGATCTTGCGCTTTACCTTCCATTTGTCCGTTCCTTCCACATCGACCACGGTCGTGGTGCTGGGATAGGCGGCCCCTTTCGTCTGGCTCACCTCATACTGTGTGTCCACCCACACTTCGCCGATCCCGTCGATAGCGGGTGTTTTCAGGGCTGGGATGGTATCGTTGATGTCAAATGCCCCTTGGAGTGCCGTTTTGAGGTTCGCGACAGCACCTCCCGTAACACGGACATTGACGTCTGGATAATCCGGTTTATAGGGGGTGCCAATCGGTTGGCTGTAGTCCTTCCAGTTGGTGGGGCTGGTAACAACAAAGAACGCACGCAACAGTCTGAGTCCAAGGTCTGAGAGGCTGGGGAAGGCCTTGGTTGCGTCTGCCGCTTGCCTCACGTCAGCCGTATGGGTGACCCCAAAGAGATGGAGTTTCTCACCGATGTCAAGGGCTGCTCCCCCTGGTGGGGTTGAGTTCGGGTTTGTCGTGGCCGGATCGTCCACGATCACGCCGGCCAACATGTAGGGATGCAGCTTGCACACGAACACATAGAGACCCGGGGTATTCAAGGTCACTTCATGGTCGTCTTTGTTCGCTTTATCCTGATCGATACGCTCGGCGGGGGTCGCATCAACCGGCCAAATCAGGCTCGTGACGGTGTGGAAACTCTCGACACGAGACGGACCATTTGCGCCATTCGGGCCATGCGTTGACTTGGTTTGAAGAAATGCCACTTTGTCGCCTGGCTTGACGATGGCGAGGGAACGGGTCCCTGCAACTTGAGCGCCGGTATCGAACCAGTGACCCGCTTCGTCCGTCACATCGAACGTGGCGGCTGCAGGGGTTACAGCAGCAGGCGGCGCGGGATCGTCGCCTGTACAACCGGCTACTCCCGCCGCCAGGCAAAGAGCAGCCCCGAAGTGAACATACCTCTTCATTGAAGCCTCCTTTGAGTGATGAAATGGTGTAACGTAACGTTGACTGCTTTCAACTGAGCTGAACGCGCGGGGAGAGAAGCGTATCCCTAGAGCGCCCAATCGTCATGAAACGGGTTGTTTATAATGACCATAATTCTAATTAGTCAATACCAAATAATTAGGTACTGTAACTTAATGCAAACCGTTTCATGCCGATGTATCTATGTTGTCCAGTCATCGAACTTGTTCGGAGATAGAGCAAACTACGTGCCTCAGAAAAATTCCCTGTCCCCGACGGGTGCGAGCTGGAACGACAATGATTTATGCATACGTTGCTTGGTCCTATTCAATTGAGGACAAGAATCGAATTGGATACAAATTGTGTATCGAATTGGATTCAGAAATGGTTATTCTTGTCATGGTATCGCTCGCTGCTCCCGCACCGATGGAGGCAACGTTTCATCGGTGTCTCATAATAAAATAAGAATTACGATTACCGATATGACATAAGAATGACTCCCGAGGTAGTAGAACCTTCGGGCATCCATTCATGGTGAGGTATATTACCTCGTCTCTTGTCGTTGAAGTTGGGGGACTCGTCCAGGTAAGTTCGCGAAAACGTCGCTCATCATACTCGATACTCGGAGAGGCGCTTCTCCTGCCAACTCACGGGAATGCCTTGGGGGGAACTCCCATACATTGGCCGATGAGGGCGTGTCTTTGCTAGGCGCCACCGTCCACACCGCAGAGCCGCGGCGCTCAGGCTGCGGAACACACCATAGAGCTAGGCCGCTTGAACAGGGCGCATGACTGGGTTTGTCAACCGTGACGCCAACTGCTTGGTTCTGCGAGCACGCTGAGCCGTACGGTGAAAATGGATCAATGGGTCCACGATATTGCCGCAGGTCACGCAACGCAACCCCTGCATCCACATCGGGACGTAACTTTCCTGCATGTCCAGTAAATGAGTCACCACCATGAGTCCGCAGCATCTCGTGCACTTCATGAGAAATCCTCCTTGATGATGGTCGAGCACGGAAATCGTGCTCGTAATG
Organism: Nitrospira sp. SG-bin1; assembly: GCA_002083365.1. Lineage (NCBI taxonomy): Bacteria > Pseudomonadati > Nitrospirota > Nitrospiria > Nitrospirales > Nitrospiraceae > Nitrospira > Nitrospira sp. SG-bin1. The sequence goes on from LVWS01000019.1 coordinate 52,477, forward strand.
ACCGATTCTTATAGGCAATGATGATGCCATGATGAAAACCAGGCGGGGATTAGATGATTGGGGCCTGCTCCAAACAGTTGGATTGTGAATCGTATCTCAGATGATACGCCGTAAAAGACAAAACGATGCAGGGCCGTGTACGTAGAAAGCGGCGATGGGTCGTGGTCGCAATTCTTAATTCACGGATCCGAGGCATTCTTCTCCTACACTTCGCGCTTATGAAAATTTCCAATCACGCCTGTATCTGACGAGATACGAAAGGATCTAATTAGATCCACCAATCCCTCTCCTCACTAAGTAACGCGAATCGCATCGCACACTGACAATACAATTCAGCGGTTTCGAGATTCTTATTGCGGCAATCCTGGTCACCGACGATGGAGCATACAGGCGTGGCATGGTCAGTGCTTAGTCGTCAGAGAAGCCATTTCACATCCACCAGCGAGAGGAGTGTCTACATGGATCTCATAGATCCCATACTGTTCTGGAACGCAGTCGCGTTGGAAGCGAATCGATTGGACCACACTGTCGCGAAGATCAAGCCTAGTGATGGTTGTTGCATTACAAACCCGGCAGATTGTGATTGTATGCAAGCCGAACATCAGCGTGGGCCGACACTCAGCTCTCGTGCCCTTGCGATCGTGCATCTGGCCATGCATGATGCCTTCTTCAGCGTCAATGGGGTCAGCTCGATTCCAGGGCCGGGGCCTACACCAAAGAAACTCTATCTCATCAGTCCGCCATCGCCGCCCCCTGGTCCTAACTCGGCCGTCAAGCGGAGTGCCGCTGTCTCGGGAGCTGCTGTCACTGCGCTATGCACGCTCTACTCACGGATGCGCACCACATTCGAAGCAAAACTTGCGGAAATAAGCGGGAAGAATGGCACGGATGACGCGGCCTTCAGTTTCGGTCGACGTATTGCACTGGCAGTATTCGATACCCGCAGGAACGATGGTGGGGTGATGCCAAAGGATGAGGACTATGCATCGTCCCCTGGTCGTCTCCGTCACCGCCCAGATCCATGTAATCCGACTCAAGGTTATCTTGGAGTAGCCTACGGTAAAACTCCAACCTTTGCCGTGACTACCTGGCAGGCGCTCGACCCACCGCCTGCGGAGACCAGCACGCGATATAGTGACGATTACAAGGAGGTATACGAGAAGGGTGGTGCACAGGAACTTAACACGACGATACGTAATTCAGAAGAAACTGCCATCGGTTTGTATTGGGCCTATGATGGCGCGAGCCAGATCGGCACACCTCCGCGACTCTATAATCAGGTCGTCCGAGAAGTGGCCAAAGTAAAAGGCAATACCACAGAACAAAATGCACGACTCTTTGCCCTGATCAATTGCGCGATGGGCGACTCGGGAATTCATGCATGGTATTGGAAGTATTGTTACGATTTATGGCGCCCCGTGGTCGGCATCCGAGAAGATGACAAGTCGACCGGTCCTGCCGCAATGCCGAACAAAACCATTACACCCCCGTGTGACCCCTTCTGGAAGCCGCTGGGCGCACCGCGTTCCAATGAATTGAAACCGGCCTTTACACCGCCATTTCCGGCCTACCCGAGCGGGCACGCGACGTTTGGAGCAGCAACATTTGAGATGGTGCGGTTGTTCTACGGGCACACGAATATGAAGACGGAAGACTCGATTGGGTTTACCTTTGTCTCAGACGAGCTTAACGGTAGCACCACGGACAACGATGGTTCGGTTCGGACAAATCTCCACCGCAAGTACGATAGCATGGCGGAAGCGATGTACGACAATTCGGTGAGCCGCATCTTTCTGGGGGTGCACTGGCGTTTTGATGGGACGAGTGGAGAGAACGTAAGCAAAATGCTCAAAGCTACCGATAGGATCGGAGGGGTGCCACTCGGTCGAGAGATTGCTAAAAATATTCTCATCAGCGGCATGAGGCAACAAGCTGCGCCTCCGACGCCACCATCTGGGTCTTGCATCTAGTCATTCTGAAACCACCCGGCACGAGATGCGTGCCGGGTGGTTATCAGCCTGTACCGACCAGATCCCTAGAACATCCCCACATTTGACAAGTCTTCAATTCACCGTCAACAATCGCCCAAGCATGTCAGCCAAGCTTCCCATGGCCCGTCAGCCGATTGCCGCACAGATCGAGGACGACGAACCTACCTTCCCTCGCTACACCGGCCCGGCGTTCTTATCCTATGGGTTCAGGCCGTTTTTTCTGGGTGCCGCGCTGTTCGCCGGCCTGACCATTCTTTTATGGATTGCTTTGTACGCGGGGCGGGCGCAAGCGAACTTTCTCTATTCCCCTCGTGACTGGCACGTCCATGAGATGCTGTTCGGATATCTTCCCGCGTTGATCGCTGGATTTCTGCTGACTGCCATGCCCAATTGGACGGACCGCATGCCGCTCAGAGGGACGCCGTTACTGGCGTTCTTTCTGCTATGGGTGACGGGTCGGCTGTTTATGACAGTTCCCTTATTGGGAGTCTCCGCCGCCGTGGTTGTCGACGCAGCTTTTCTGGCCTTGCTGGCCGCGTACGTTTGGCGGGAGATTGTCGCCTCCCGGACGTGGGACAGGGCTCCGATCGGCATATTGGTGAGCCTCTATGCCGTGACAAACCTTCTGTTTCATCTCTCGGCACTCCGCGATGGACCGACGGATTTTTCGGAGCGAATGGCCTTGTCCGTGATGACCATGATGTTGACCGTCATCGGCGGGCGCCTCACGCCCACCTTCACCCGCGAGTTCTTGGCCGAAAGGAATGTGCCTCGGTTACCAGAAATGTTTTCTTTCATGGATGGTATCGCCATTGGTCTTGTCCTTGTGGGAGTCATCGCCTGGACTCTTTGGCCGAAGAGTCACTGGGCGGGAGTCATGTTGGTCGCGGCTGGCATGGCAAGCGTGATTCGTTTGCTGCGCTGGGGAGGGTGGCGGACGTGGAGCGAACCGTTGGTGTTCATCCTGCACGTGGGCTATGGATGGGTCGGCCTCTTTTTGGTGGCCTTGGGAGCCTCGATTCTAGGGATGGGCTTTTCTCCCGAAAACGCCGTGCATCTCCTCACCACTGGAGCGATGGGAGCGATGACACTGGCGGTGATGACCCGAGCAAGTCTCGGGCACACAGGACGACCACGGCATGCCGATCGGCCTACCGTAGCCATCTATCTGCTGGTCAATATGGGAGCTCTCTTGCGAATCTTTGCTCCGAGCCCGGATATCCCTACGGGGCTGACTTATGCGATGCTTGGTCTATCGGCCGTGGGATGGAGCAGCGCCTATTTCCTCTTCGCACTCGTCTACGGGCGTTATCTCCTCAGTCCCAGCCTTGATGAGTAATGGGCCAGGGGGGATAAGAATTTGGTGATCCTCAATAAGTGGCATCCCATTGACCTGTGGGGTATCATGAGTATCTCAAAGGGAGCCGGAGCAGCGTGAGAACGCAGCCGGCTTTCATTATCAACAATCTGAACAAAGGGGGCGACCGGTTTCGACGGGGATACTGAGGTCACTGTCGCATGTCGAGCTCTCGGGAACTCGTAAAAGTCCGAGAAAATGCAACTGCCAATCAAGAACTGGCACTCGCAGCTTAATTAAGCTGTGACGTCGTTCCATCTGAGGCCCGCGGGGGTGGAATGGCGCGATGCAGCGGGCTGGTCCCAGGCCGGTGCTCAGCGGCTGAGGACGAGATCTTTCTGGGCTAGCGGCTGTTCTAAGCCTGCCGACGGGCGTGGATGGCTGCGAACCTTAAATTGTCGGCTACACATGTAGACACAGTGCACTGACGATCTTCGGACAGGGGTTCAACTCCCCTCGCCTCCACCAGACCTCGTTGCGCGTGCCGCCCGCTCTTCATCGCGGGCGGATAATCACCACCCGAGTATTTTCTATTCCTTTGTGTAACCTGCGGACTCTTTTTCGTTTTATCGAATTGGCGCTCGCGGATAAATACCTCCAGTCTCTTGCTCTAATACCGCACTTCCTGCGTACCGGCGGCTCATCCCTCATTGACGCCGCCAGAAAGAGTCTTCAACCCACCAGTGTTATGTTATCGATCCCTAGGCTCTGTATCGTTTTTTCGTAATTGAGGCCGGCGGAGAGTATCTTCACCTCACCCGTGGCAATTTCCCTGGGTTGACCCGGCGCCTCTCTCTATCGCTGTATCCTGATTGACTGCGCCGGATAATTGTCTCAGATGTTCACCTTTTCTCACTTGCTCTCTGTATTCACGTGTCACCCACATGCTCGGGCCCCACCTAGCTTGTGAATGGTCCTGAAACTGCTACTATTTACTCCGTCAATTAGGGGACGCACTTATCGCTTGGTAAATCTGATGTCTGTGTTGGTTCCGGTCTTTGCTGCACTCTTGTTCTTCACGCTATCGGTCTCCAGTCATCCAGCGCAAGCGGACCTAGATCGGGGCAATTGGCGTACAGCAGCTCCGATGCCGACGAAGCGAACGGAGGTGGCGGCTGCGGCACTGGATGGCAGGATTTACGTGGTCGGCGGGTTTGAAAAGCCCGGCTTGGGCAATGTGTTGAATTTCGCGACCACGCGATCCGTCGAAGTCTATGATCCCGCGACGGACCAATGGACTTCCAAAGCGCCGCTGCCGGTTGGTCTACATCATGTCGGGATCGGTGTGGTAGGTGGGCAATTATATGTTATTGGGGGATACAGCAAATCAGCATTCAGTGTCTGGAACCCTGTGGCGACTGTCTATGCCTATGATCCAGTTAGGGACAGCTGGACTGAACGTGCCCCGATGCCGACGGCACGCGGCGCACTGTCGGTCACGCAACAAGATGGAAAACTTTACGCCATCGGAGGTTATGATCGGAAGACGAACAACGCGCAGGTCGAAGTGTATGATCCCGTGCGAAACGAGTGGACAACGGCTGCATCTCTACCGACCCCTCGTGATCACCTCGCGACCGCGACAGTCGCCGGAAAGATTTATGCGATTGGCGGACGGGTGAATGGAGACTATTCGCAGAACCTCGCTGTTATGGAACGGTATGACCCATCGACTGATCGTTGGACGCGCGTCGCGGAACTTCCGACCGCTCGGAGCGGCATCACGGCTGCTGTAGTCGAAGGACAAGTCTACGTATTCGGCGGCGAAGGGGCCGGCGGCACATTCGATCAGAACGAGGCCTATGACCCGGTCCGAGACACATGGCTCACCATGGTTTCGATGCCAACTGCGCGTCATGGCCTTGGGTCGGGAGTGGTACAAGGGCGGATTTATGTGATCAGTGGTGGCCCGACTCCCGGCGGGTCCTTCAGCGATCTGAACGAAGTCTTTCTCCCTCCAGGAAGCAGTGTGAAAACCGACTGATCCGTTTCCGCCGTATCTTTGACGACAGAGCGTATCATCTCCTCAATAGACCGAGCTCCCAGACATTCTATCTCCGATGTACGTCAAGTGCCGGACTCATCGCGAAAATCCGAGCGAGGGTCACGTTATCTGGTGGAATTTAGAAGGGTGGCACCACCGATGAGAAGAAAGTATCCGGTGTTATAGAAGGCGTGCAGAATCATGGAGGGATATACAGATTCGAATCGATCTCGCAGGAAGCCGAAACAGAGGGAAGGAACGAACACGAGTACCGTCCAAGAGACGGAATGGCTGGCCAGATGGGCCACTGTGAATAAAAGAGATGTCACAAGGTTGGCAAGGGATAGCCCACTCCACGTTTTCTCTTTCCCCCAGGATTGCGACAAATATCCCTGGACGATCCCACGGAACAGCAATTCCTCGAGCAGCGGCTGCCAAAGGATCACAGAGAGAAAAGCGGGCGACCAGATCGCATGCCATGGCAGTGGTTGAAACGCCAAGAAACCTATCATGGCGAGCCATGCCATCGGGCCAAGAGCGAACAACCCGAGGAAGACGGGATCCCGATGAAACGGACGAGGGTGGTGAAGGGCCAGTAATGTCATCATATGCGCCAAGCTGCTTGATGGAGGGAGTACTCGGAGGGAACGCCTCGCACCTCCATCCTGCTGTCGGAGTCCAGCTTCCGCTGTGACGACATTCCTCGCGTTTCAAAACTCAATCTCATCGGCGCCTTGCCCTCCACAACAAGGCTGCGAGGGACATGAATAACAGAGTTGGCAGCAGTATGTCTCCGGTCGTACCGGCGGCTATCGTACAGCCTCCTCCGCCCTCGCTCGCTGCCGGTGGAGGCGGCGCAATGTTGAAGGTCGCAGTGACGGTGGCATCCTGGGTGAGCGAGCAGGGGCCGGTTCCCGTACAGTCTCCGCTCCATCCTGCGAAGGCAGATCCAGGATCGGGTGCGGCGGTGAGAGTGACAGTGCGACCTTGGAGAAACTGTCCCCGGCAGGTCGCTCCACAGTTAACTCCGGAGGAATTGGACGCTACCGTGCCGGTGCCTGCGCCTGTCTTGGTTACCGTGACGGTAAAATGTGCCACCACGCTGGCCAACGCGGCTCGGGCATTGATACGCCCACCCGAGGAGACCTTTCCAGCCAACGAAGTCTTCCGGTCCACGGTGTTCAGGATTGCGTTCCTGAGTTGGGCCACGGTGAGGTTGGGATTGACTGAGAGCAACAAGCCGGCGAGTCCCGCCACATGAGGGGTGGCCATCGAAGTGCCCTGAAAGAACTGGTAGTCCGTGGTTCCCGAGGGCGAGCCTGAAACGCAGACAATGCGGACATCGTCCAAATACACGCCGTCGAAGACCTGGGTTTCGTTCGATATGAATCGAAAGCGAAACCGTGAGTCGGCCACGCCATCTGCGATGTCACCCCAGGTGATGGGAACGAATTGGGCATTGCTGCTCCCGGAAACGCCGTTCATGATCTGCCAACTCGTCCCGGCGTTTCTCGAGACTTCTACAAGCACTCCATCGGTATCAAGCTCGGTCTGCAAGCGAACGCGGCTGTCCACCCGGCACCCTCTCTGTCCCGTGGTGCTGAACACCGGTCCGATCGCCAAGGAATCGGTGTCGTTCTGATAGCTCCCGGTCGGACTGTCGGTCAAGCTGTTCGGTTGGCTGAATGCCGTGGAATTGCTGAATCCCCAGGTGCTCTTGGTTCCCTCGAAGACATATCCGAGCCCGATCGGATTGGAATCGAAGGCATGGAAAAGGACATTCGTTACGTTTGATGTGGGTCTTGTGCTGTTGATTTCGATCCCCGGTGCGGCTACCTGGACGGTCGTAGACCCGAAATTTGAAAAGGTCGTCAATTGATCATTGTGGTCAGTCGCGGCGACTGCGATCACGTTGGCCAACGCGGCTTTCTGTTGCCCGTCACATACGGAAGGCGCGCTGAAATTTGAAGGAAAGTTCGGGACGCTGTCATTGTCGTCGCCGATTCGATCATTCCCACCGTTGCCTGCCGCCGCAACAAAAAGCACCCCCGCTGCATTTGCGGCACTCACCGCGTCATAAAAGGCCACGCTACACTCGGGTCCGATAAAACTCGCGTTAATCACGCGTGCGCCTTTGGCAATGGCATAGTCGATCGCGCTGATAATGGCGGTGGTGGATAAGGATCGGTCCACCCCTCCGGCTTTCAGCGCCATCAGCTTCGCGGTCCACATGACGCCTGTGACTCCCGTTCCGTTATTTCCGGCACCCGCGATGGTGCCTGCGACGTGAGTGCCGTGCCCTTCGTTCCCTCCAGGATTGAGATCGACAGGATCCATTGGGTCACTGTCGTTCATGTGAAAATCCCATCCCCGCACATCGTCGACCAATCCATTCCCATCGTCATCAACGCCATTTCCGGCAATCTCTCCCCGATTTGTCCAGATATTCGGTGCGAGATCCGGATGATCGTAGGCGATGCCCGAGTCGATGACTGCGACAATGACGTTTGGACTTCCCGTGCTGATATCCCAGGCTTCAGGGGCGTCAATGTCGGCATCTGATCGTCCTGCCGTTCCGTTGACAGCTTGACCCGTGTTATGGAGCCCCCATAATGTGTCGAACTGTGTATCGTTGGGAATGGCTTGTAACGAGTACAGGTAGTTGGGTTCGGCATACTCGACGGCGGGATTGCTTCGGTACTTCAAGACCGCTTCCTCCACCGACAAGGCACCGTCCAATTTATACTGATGAACCACCCCGGCGTTCGCTGATAGCGCAGTAAGTTCTTTGGCGCCCATATCGACATTCAGCGACGCGATTTTTGATGTGGACGCCTCATCCCGGAACTTGACGAGCACCTCTCCTGGGACATAGCGCGCAGGGCGACGCACGTCTCCTGATAACGCCGTCATTCCACCGGCTGCCTGTTTCTGCTTCGCATACACCAATCGATCTCCGGACATGAGTCCCGTCCATGTGACCGCGGCTGTCGCAATGCCTGCGAAGGCCCCGACCCAACAGAGCGCAATTTTCATCAGGCTACTTCTGCGTTTCGTACCGATAATTGGGCTCTGCATACTCGACCTCCGGATGTGACGTGAGTTCGGTGATCACGGATTCAATCGATCGATCGTTCAAGATCGTGACGTGATAAAGACGCCCCTGTTGGAGCTCGGCGATCAAGTCGGTTCGATTACTCTTCAGGATGGACACTATCCGCTCTTGGGAAACCCCGTTTTTGAACTTGACCAACACCTGACGCGGAACGAACCGCTTCACAGGAGATTCCGAGGCTTGTGCTGAAACGTGTGGTCCTGCCCCATTTCGGTGCGTTGCGTCGCAGGACATGGAGAACCAAACGGCGGACATGCACATCATGTTTGTCACAAGGCGCGTCATACGAAGAGATAGAGCGCGTAAGCACGTCATCGCGTTCTCAGTCCTAAACGCCGTCGATAACCCAGGACCTGTCTGATTAGGCGAATACATGTAATGGATCCCGCGCGCATTCAGATATCCCTCTTTCAGGGGACAAGGTAATACGATGCACACAGCTGATTGCCTTTGAGCGTGACCCGGTGGAGTGACCGGGCGTTGCGCTTCCGACGATCAGTCTTTCCGTGCAGAGGATCGCTCCACTTTTTGATGCACCCATCTGGTGGGCGTGGCGGCGCTGGAGATAAAAGCTTGGCCGAAGCCGAGCACAAAGTGAGCGTCCTCAAGCCGTAATTCACACAGACTAAAATCACCGAAGCCAAACATCATCTCGGCTTGGGGAAAACGCGACACGTATCGGTTCTTTAGTTCGCCATACGACGGTGTGTCAGATGGTAGTAAGACAGCTTCACCCTGAAGATTCAAGCGCCGCAGGGCCAGCGGATTTTTCTCGGGCGCATCCGGCTCCGCGATGAACAGGGACACATGAGGATCAGCCAGCAGATGCTGCGTATGAAGCGCCAATCGACTGACGTGAAGATACGCCTTGGTCCAGTCGGATCCGAACACATAGGGCACGTGTGATCCAAACGGACGTCCGTTTCGCATCGTGAGCAGCACGGCGGTGCGGACGTCCTGCACCAATGCCGACCATGCCTGTTGTACGTCCTGACTTGTCAGGGCTTGAGCCATGGTATTCCCCATCCAAATCGCAGGAAGGTACCCTGCCCGTTACGATGTGAAACGTCAAGAGGGATGTCTCCTCGGACTTCCTCCGCCGCGATGAGGAGCGACACATTAGTTTTCTTGACTGATTCATGATCGAAGCCTATCGTACAGAGGTGGGAGGAGTTAACGCCCCGAGGGAATATGGTTCAAAAGGGGATCAAGCGTGAGGATGGTGTGCATGCCCAGCTCGTACTGGGAAGCCTAAAGTTCTCCCAAGATCTCCGCCGTACCTAATCGTCCTCGGTTAGGTGCGTGCTCCTCCCACCCTAACGGTCGGCCACTCCCACTCCCCTCCATTCACTTCTTCGATTCACGCGCTGAACCCGCTTCGCCCGGTTTTCCAGGCACAGATAGGAACACCTGCTATACTTTGGGCCATAGCGGCATCATCCGGATGCAGAAGGCATATGAAAGGCTTCATGCTGGGTCTCCTCAGCGGTCTTCTGTTCTGGCCCGTGGACGGGTTCACGGAACTCTATAAGTGGACCGATGACCAGGGGAATTTTCATATCACCGACACACCGCCTCCCATGGTCCAAAAGAAGCACGCGACCACCGCGATACCGGCTCCTCGATCCGCATCGCCAAAGAAGACCAGAATCAGGCCGATTTTGCCGGGTCAATCCCGGGCGGAAGTTCACCCGATACCTGATCCGGCAATTCCCTCGCTTGCAGGCGAGGAACGTTCTCGTCAACAAGCAGTCGAAGGTTTGAGTCCGAGCCAGGCCACGCAGACGAGTTCGTGGCAAGTCTTCGAACGCATTCAGTTGAACACTAAAGCTGCCGTTCGGCGATGGCAAGATGAACAGGGTCTTGATCACTTCGCCGATGTCTTGCCAGTGGCTCCGGGTCGTCCGGAAGCAACGCCACAGTCGGAAAATGTTTCTGTCTCGGCCTCTCAGCGCAGGGCTAACGAGCGGGTGACCGGTGTATCTCGTTCACGCCATTCGCCAACTGAATGAAACGAAGAATATGAATGCATGGAAACGATATCAGAGGATTGTGAGCGCCGTCCTTGTGGTCGTTCCTTTCCTTGCCGTCTCATCGATTCAGAATGCGGCCGGCTATTTCTCCGGCACTCCTACAACGTTCTCCGAGGATGGACGGCTCCTATTGGTCCAGACGGAAGAGCTGGTTGTCTGGGATCTCGAGACGAAGACGCTTGTGGCGAAGATTCCGGGCCTTCACTGTCGGCAGCTCGCGTTGCTGAAGCAGGAGGGGTGGCTGCTGTGCGTGGAAAGCAGCGTCACCATTTACGATTGGAAGAACCGAGCAACAGTGGCCACCATTCCTTCGGAATCGCGCGAGTCCTACCGGTTGCTTGCCTACTCGAGTGAGACCGATCGGATGATTCTCCGTCACGGGAGCGAAGCCGTGTCGGTCTGGCAGGTAGGGAAGAAGTTGGTCCCACTCAAACACATCGCCTTGGATCAGACGAAAGACGTTTCTTCGGTGGCCGCCTCGCCCGATACGAAAGTGTTGGCGATAGCCCAAGGCCACACCATTCATCTGCACGACCTCACCCGCATAAGCATCCGCGACCTCGTCATTGAGGGGGCAAAGCCACGGGATTTGCTCTTTGCCCCCGACAGTTCTCGTTTGGCGGCGAGTGTGGGCAAGACGATTCTTCTTATCGATCCCATGGAGGCCTCCATAGTCACGCGTGCCACGGTGACGAACGCTGACGGGGCACAGGGCCCCCTTACGCCCGAGGCCTTCTCACGGGACGGTCATCGTCTGGTGGCAGCCAACGGGGGCTGGAGCTATGCGCTGTTCAATACTGATACGGGCGACTTGGTGACTTCGACCGAGTTCACCTATGCGGCTCAAGGGCGCGGAATGCGCTCACCGACACAGCTTCGTGCCGTCGACATTGCTGCCGACGCAGAGTATTTGGTGGGACAATCGGAGCATCTCCACACGTTACAGATCTGGGACCTCCACACCGGTGCGATGTTACCGGACCTGTGCGGAGAGGATTGCCGCGGCATGGGCCCCGGCGTGTCGTTGCTCAAATGGTCTCCCACTGACTTGAAGATCGTGGTTGGGATGCGGGGAGGTCTCAACTCGGATGTGGACGGGAAGATATCGGTTTGGGATGTGAACTCACGCTCCCCGGAATTGGTGCTGGACCCCGGTCAGCCGCAGGCCAGGGTATTGGCGAAACGATCGACTCCACCGACGTTTATTACGACGACACCTGCCGTGCCGGCGTTCGTCCATGCGCGAGCCTTAGTGGCAGTAGCGACGTCTCCCAGTGCGAATCTGCTCGTTACGAGCGGCGACGAAGGACTGTTGAAGATATGGGACCCTGGCCAAGGCCTGTTGCTGCGTCAACTGGCGCTGTCTACTCCGGCCAATGCGCTGGCGTTCAGCGCCGACGGCGCAATCCTGGCCGTGGGCACCGGACAAGGAGACATACGCTTGTGGGAGACCCAGACCTGGCATGAATTTGCACCCCATTCAAGCAAGCAAGGTCGGATCAACGCGTTGCAATTCCTTCCAGGGAACCGGTTTATCGTTGTGGCGGGGGAGCGACCGAATGTTCAGGTCGTGGACCTTGTCACTCGGACGGTTGCGAAAGAGCTGGTGCTTCCAAGCCGCTCTCCCGCCTGCGGGGAGAAACGATGTGCAACGAAGCGCGCCGGACAGGGGGAAGTCGTCGACAGGTTGAGTTTCCTGGATGGAAGTTCGTATCTCTTGACGACCTCGCCATCCGGCTCTGTCTTGTGGGACATCGCAACCTGGCGCGAAGTCGAGAAACCGGCCGGGATGCCGGCAGTCTGGTCCGGGCTTGGATGGAAACATCCCTTTGTGTGGACGAACAGTCGTTCCCGTGATTCGAAAGCCTTCACGCTTACCGTTTGGGATACCAAGCGCAGCGGTGTTTCAGCAACCTTGGATACCTTTACCAAGCAGGATACAGAGATCGATCATGGGCCCCCTGTATCATTGGGAACTTCGATGGCGATGGATCCTTCCCATCGATGGGCCGCCACTCGCGTCGGAGAACATATTTCCATCTGGGACCTGTCGGCACAGGCCAAACGAAAGACCTTCCATGTCAAGACTCCGTATCATCTCCATTGGACGAGCGACGGCAAACATGTAGTCGTCACTACGCTCGACCGGAAAATCCTGGTCTGGTCGGCTGAAACCATGGAACCGGCGCACTATCTGCGCGATCCTTCCGTCATTCGATAGCGGACTGTTGATAACTTTATCACCGGTAATCTTTGCTGCATCCGTAAAAAGTCGCTGATTGAATAATGCCTTCTTGATCCGCATCAAAAACGATCCGACATACCTCATTCACTGTGCGACGGTATTTTCCATTTGAGCTAAACGTTGTAACGTCAAAATAGAGAAGCCGGCTCCCACCATCACTCAGGGGAGTTTCAGATCTGGGAGACCCCAATTCATTGATGAGCTGACTTCGATGCTTTCCCATAGAGGAATCCACTCTGTTAATCCAGATCCTGCTTTTCGCATCGTATGCGCAGTTCACGAAAAAAAGAACGCAGAGTATGAGTAGCGTCTCTCTCACGCAGTTATACACTTGTCCTATGGGTTTCAATTATGAGCGCTCCTCGAAGACTTCCATAAGGCCAACGAAGCTGTACATCCCAAAGATGGCCTTACCTGGCGGAGCCATCTGGTCCATTGTATCCGCGAAAGTTTTGTGGTACCAAACAATCAACGTGTCTCTTATGAGAGGGTGAATGGCAAAAAAGAAAGAATCCACACCAGATCCTGAATCGAAATCTTCCGCTTCCCGAGCCAACCCCGAACCAGCCGCTCCTCAAAAAGCCGCCGCTAAGTCGGCGGAGCGGGTGACTGCGGTTGAGATGGGGGCGCGTCAGCAGGAAATCTCCGTCTCGGAGTTTTTCACGAAAAACCGGCACTTGCTCGGCTTCGACAATCCACGCAAGGCGTTGCTGACCTGCGTGAAAGAAGCGGTCGACAACGCACTCGATGCCTGTGAAGAGGCCGGGATCCTTCCTGACGTGACGGTCAAGTTGGAGGTCGTATCGAACGGCGAGCCGGTTGCGCCCAGCCAGGCCAATCGTTTCCGTGTCACCGTGACCGACAACGGGCCCGGCATCATCCGTCAGCAGATTCCCAGAATCTTCGCGAAGCTGCTCTACGGGTCCAAGTTTCATCGGCTGCGGATGAGCCGTGGACAACAGGGCATCGGCATCTCGGCGGCCGGCATGTACGGGCAGCTGACCACCGGGAAACCGGTTAAAATCATTTCGCGCATCGGTCCCAAAGCCGCCGCGCATTTCTTCGAGGTCCAGATCGACACGAAGAAAAACGAGCCGCTGGTCCACGAGAACAAGCAGATTGAGTGGGCGCAGCCACGGGGGACGCAAGTCACCCTGGAAGTCGAAGGCAAATATCAGAAGGGTCGGGCGTCGGTCGATGAATGGCTGGAACAGACCTCGATCGCCAATCCCCATGTCAAACTGATCTACCACACCCCGGAAGGCGAGACGAAGGAGTATCCACGCACATATCATGAGCTGCCGCCGCAACCGCGCGAGATCAAGCCGCATCCCTATGGCATCGAGTTCGGCATGCTGCTCAAGATGTTGCAGGACACCAAGAGCCACACGGTCTCCGGTTTTCTCGCGGGCGATTTTTGCCGGGTGTCCCCGCAGATGGCCGATGACATCTGCAAGGCGGCGAAGGTTTCGCCAGACGCAAAACCACGCGAGCTGAAAGGGACGGCGGCGGAGACGCTCTATAAGACATTACAAGAAACGAAGATCATGGCGCCGCCGACCAATTGCATTTCACCGATCGGCGAGAAGGCGATCCTCTCGGGGCTCTATAAGCAGATCAAAGGTGAATTCTACACGGCGGTCAGCCGGCCACCGGCGGTCTATCGCGGCAATCCGTTCATCATCGAAGCCGGGTTGGCCTACGGCAATAGACCGCAGGATCAGAATAAGCCGCAGCAGCCGGCCATGCCGAAAGCCGAAGGCGAGCACGAGGAAGAAGATTCGGAGCTCGCCCGCGTGATCCGTTACGCGAATCGGGTGCCGCTGCTGTACCAGCAATCGGCCTGTGCGACGTTCAAGGCGGTCTTGAGCACGACCTGGAAGAATTATGGTTTGACCCAATCGCGAGGAGCGTTGCCCGGCGGACCGATGGTGATCTTCGTCCATATGGCGTCCGTCTGGGTGCCGTTTACGAGTGAATCGAAGGAAGCGATCGCGGATTACGATGAGATTCAAAAAGAAATCACCCTGGCGCTTCGCGAATGCGGCCGGCGATTAGGTCTCTTTGTTCGTCGGCGCGAACGGGCCGCGAGCGAATTTCGGCGGCGGAATATCTTCGAACTGTATATCGAAGAAGTGGTGGATGCCTGCAACCGGCTCAAGGGAGGCAAGCTGCCGAAAGAAAAGCTGAAAGAGCAGCTTCAGAAAATCGCCTCCGCCCGGACCGGCGGCCAGAAAACCGACGAAGCGTTGGGCAAGACCGGCGCAGGACCGGAGGGGCTCCCGCATTCCATCATCGTCACAGCGGAAGGAATCGAGGGAGAAACGGCCTTGGCGACGCAGGTGGAGGCTGATCGAGCTGGAATGGAGCCGGCGGCAGCTACACCGGATCTGCTTGGCGCCCCGCCGTCAGCTGAGCCGGCTTTGAAGGACAAGGTCGCCGAAAAGAGTCGGACGAAGACGTCGTCGAAGAAACCGTCTGCGAAATCAGAGCAGATTGCGCTTTTCGCCGGAAACCCAGGTGCGAAGAAGAAATCCGGAAGAACGCCTTCCAAGCCGAGCAAGACCGCGTCCACACGCAAACACAAATAGGACATCATGGCGACCAAGACAAAGAAAACCACAGTGGTCGAGAAAAAGCTGATCGGTCTGGCGGATATCGTCATCCAGGCGGCCGAGCGATCGAAGGATCCGACGTTTCAAATCCCGATCCGTGCCCTCTCGAATGTGTCCTTCAATGAACGGAAGGGCTTGATCGAGATGGGGGGGAAGAAACAGGAACGGTCGTTTTTCAACGTCGGCATGGCGAAGAAATTCATGCAAACGGTGCTGGTTGCCGACGCCCTCTCCGAATTGCAGCGGGCCGATCTCACGACGTCGCTTCGTGAAATTTACTACCGCACGAAACATACGATCCAAGATTCACACGAAAATACGTTCGATACGCAGGATGAATCCGATCCGGTCATTGAAGATCTGGAAGTGTCCCTGGCCGCCCTCCGAGAGGAACTGCATGTTCGAGCGGAGAACAGCGGCAGTATCGTCGGGCCGGTGGTCTTCGGCGATGACGGCGATCGCGTCGACTGCTCCAAATTGGGCAAAGGCGGATACTCAGTCCCGTCGATCGTGGAACCGGAGTATTTAGAAATCCGGCGCTGTACCGCCGATTTCGTGTTGCTCGTGGAAAAGGGCACGCAGTGGAACCGACTGTCGGAGGATAAGTTTTGGCGGCGCTACAACTGCATTCTTCTGACCGGCAATGGTCAGCCACCGCGTGGAGTGAGGCGCTTGGCCAGACGGCTCCATGAGGAACATCGGCTGCCGGTCTACGTATTGGTCGATAACGATCCGTGGGGATATTACATCTAT
This sequence comes from Nitrospira sp. SG-bin1, assembly GCA_002083365.1. Taxonomy (NCBI): domain Bacteria; kingdom Pseudomonadati; phylum Nitrospirota; class Nitrospiria; order Nitrospirales; family Nitrospiraceae; genus Nitrospira; species Nitrospira sp. SG-bin1. The sequence goes on from LVWS01000019.1 coordinate 68,570, forward strand.
TCCGTCGTCAAACAGGGCTCGATCAATCTGGCATTTGAGAGCCAACGGATGGCGATCCCCAAGGCGAAGTTCATGGGTCTTTCAAGTGCCGATCCGGAGCACTATGAGCTGCCGCGCAACGTCGGCATCAAGCTCAACGAGAAAGACATTGCGCGCGCGAAAGAGTTGATGAACTATCAGTGGTTCCAGAAGCCGGCCTGGCAGGCCGAGATCAAGCGCATGCTGACCAGCGGGTTGAAGTACGAACTCGACGCATTGGCCAATAAAGACTTCCAGTATCTCACCAAAAAATATCTGCCCAAGAAACTTCAGGAACGGGATTGGCTCGACTGATTCCGATTCCTCGAACGAGCTCGGTGCAGCACCCATGAGGACCCTGCCGGCCTGGACCTTGCCTCTTCGCGAGTGGCAGCATCGTGCGTTGTCGGCGGTCTGTTCCCATCAGACCAAAGACTTTTTGGCGATGGCGACGCCTGCGGCGGGGAAAACACGTTTTGCGCTCCGCGTCGCGCACGAGTTCGTGGCAAAGCGGGCAGCCGTCAGAGTGTTGGTCGTCTGTCCGACGAATCACCTGCGCACACAATGGTCGGATGCCGCGGGGAAGATCGGGTTGCAGCTTGATCCGACCCTGACCAACGAACAGGCCGCCGAAGCGCCGGACTACCATGGCGCGGTGGTCACTTATCAGCAAGTCTGTCTCGCGCCGGCGAGTTTCCAGCGGGTGTGCAAGAGCAAGAGGACCTTGCTCATCTTCGACGAGTTGCATCACGCCGGCGATGGGAAGAATTGGGGGAAAGCACTGCGGTCGGCGTTCGAGCCGGCGGTGTTCCGGCTGATCCTCTCCGGAACTCCGTTTCGGTCGGACAACAATGCGATTCCCTTCATTCGCTATGAACATGGAGAAAGTCGGGCCGATTTCGCCTATGGGTACACCGACGCGATTCGGGACAACGTCTGCCGCCCGATCGTCTTTCCGAGCTACGAAGGCGAGCTGAGTTGGTTGTCTGATGGCCGCGAACATCAGGCGACCTTTGAGGACGGGTTGACGTTCAACCGGCAGCGGGAGCGGTTAAAGACGGCACTCCTTCAAGATACCTGGCTTGGGCCGGTGATCACCGATGCCCATGCGCAGCTGACAAGGCTTCGCAAGCAGGAGCAACCGGATGCCGGCGGGCTCATCGTCTGCATGGATCAGGACCATGCACGATGGGTGGCCGATTTGGTCGCTCGCGTGACCAGTACGAAGGCCGAAGTGGCCGTCTCGGACGATCCCGCCGCGTCGCGCACGATCGAGGAATTCGCCGGTCACAAGAAGCAGCAGTGGCTCGTGGCGGTGAACATGGTGAGCGAAGGCGTGGATATCCCGCGGCTTCGCGTCGGTGTCTATGGAACGAACGTGATCACGGAAATGTATTTCCGACAAGTAGTCGGCCGGTTCGTTCGGATGCAGGACGGGTTGCCCAAACCGCAACGGGCCTGGCTCTATCTGCCGAAAGATCCGATCCTCGTGCACTATGCCAAGCAGATCAAAGCAGAGCGCGATCACGTGTTGGAAGACATCATGCCGGCAGGGCAACGAGACCTCTTCGGTCGCGTCACGGTCTCGACTAATGAGTACATGCCGCTGATGGCTGTCGCCAGGATGGATAGTTTGATCGGCGAAGAGGAGGCACGAGGGGAGGGCGACGCGGGTGCTGTTACTGAACGAACTGTGTCGCTCCATCAGCAGAAGGAAGATCTGCGAGATCTTCATCGAATGCTCGTCAGTGCCGTTTCCAGAACCAGCGGAATCGATCATCGCCGGCTCAACGCGGAATTGATCGCCCGCACGGGAAGCCGCGTCGATCAGGCGACGACTGAGCAGCTTCGGAAGCGGATTCAACTCCTGGAGCGGTGGAAAGAGCGGGGATATGATGGGAAACGGTGAGGGAGTTCCGTGTTGGCTGATCAGTTCGTGACTACTTCTTTGTCGCGTAGGTGTTTGTCGAATATCAAAGGTCCAAACGAGAGAAGAGAGGCCAGAAACGCAGAGAACGAAAACCTGTTATCCCATTGATGTGTGGCCCGGAGCTTGGCCAACTGGCGGAGGTAGAGCAGAAATAAAATTCCGTGAATAGCCCCTACGACAGTCACGACCCTCGGCATCCCCCATTAAATACTTAAATACTTCATCAGCATCGCGATAAACAGCAACAGTAGAAATGAACTCCCTTCAGCCAAGCCGGTCATCCTGAATCGTCGGATCTGACTCCTCTACGCCATAATTCCTTCATGATATCGCCTGGACAGGCCTGGTACGGCTCCGAACCGGCGGGCATTGTCGGGAACTTTTGAACAAGTGTCAATCCGGTTGGATGCCCGGTGGTTTGACAGGTCCTTGGAGCCAAGGCATAGAGGCTATCTTTCCCGATAGAGGAGACGTTCATCTCTTGACCACCATGGTCCCTGCCCCTCTCATCCGTTGACGCTTCCGCTCTCGTTCGTCGGACGATGGACTTCCGCCCCGTGCTGTAGCGCCCATTCGTGCATAGCCGCCAGCACCGGTTCAAGCGACCGCCCGAGCGGCGTCAGTCTATATTCGACGCGCGGAGGAATCTCGCCGAAGTCTTCTCGCTCCACCAAGCCGTCCGCCTCCATCTCCTTGAGTTGTTTGGCCAGCGTCCGATGCGTGATGCCGGACAGGTCCCGTTGGAGCTGATTAAACCGTCGGTCACCTTGGAGCAGCCAAAAAATCACCATCACCTTCCAACGGCCCGAGATCACGTCGAGCGTGATTTCAGTCGGGCAACCGACTTGTTTGGTCATAACGGTATCCTCGGAGACCGTACTTGAGAAGCCTGTGGACCGTGCTTAGTATCTTACATAGGCGCGTCGGAGAATTCTCTCGCGGCGCGCGTCTTCATTTAGAGTGTAAACCGGAGGCATGAACATGAAGAAGATCGCACAGGTTATGCGTGCCAATGGCCGCCACTGGGTCGGCGACGGCTTCCCCGTCCGCTCGCTCTTCTTCTACGGCGGCGATGCGCAGGCTATCAGCCCATTCCTACTCTTTGACTATGCCGGGCCCCACGTCTTTGAGCCGGCAAACAGCCCCCGCGGTGTCGGGCAGCACCCCCATCGCGGCTTTGAGACCGTCACCATCGTATACGACGGCGAGGTTTCGCATCGGGACTCGACGGGGGCAGGCGGCACGATCGGCCCTGGCGACGTGCAGTGGATGACTGCCGCAGGCGGCATTATTCACGAGGAGTTTCATTCCGAGGCCTTCACCAAGACCGGTGGCCCATTCCGGATGGTCCAGTTGTGGGTGAACTTGCCGGCAAAGGATAAAATGGCGCCCGCCGGTTACCAGTCGATTACCAATGCCGACATTCCGGCCGTCGATCTCGATCAGGGCGTCGGCCGGGTGCGCGTCATCGCAGGCAACTTCGCAAGCACACGAGGCCCAGCGCGTACATTCAGCCCGGTGAATGTCTGGGATGTCCGGCTTAACCGAAACGCTGATCTCGTCCTTGACGTGCCTGAAGGCCATACAGCGATGATCGCGACGCTATCCGGCCATGTGACGATCAATGGCAGCGAACAGGCAGGGGAGGCGGAGGTCATCCGCTTCGAGCGAGATGGCTCGAAGGTCACTATTCATGCCGATGGCGACAGCATAGTACTGGTGCTAACGGGTGAACCGATTAAAGAGCCGGTTGTCGGCCACGGTCCTTTCGTTATGAATAGCGAGGCGGAGATCCGTCAAGCCATCGACGACTTTAACCGAGGCCGTTTCGGGCAGGTCGCGTATTGAATCGCATTGCGTCGCCCGACAGGGCGACGCAGCGGTGTGGTCAACTGGATCAATACGAGACATCTTCCATGGCCGCTCAGACCGAAAGATGAAAAATGTTGGCAGGGGAAAACTTTACCGCCAGGCGAATGCCGATGAGTGGCGATCGATTGCACAAATGCGCGACCGTCTGATCCACGGTTATTTTGGGGTAGATCATTATCCCGTATGGGATCGGGTGCACTCTGGTACACCCTCCTTTAATGAGCGTTCGTATCCGGCAGCCGGCTGATTCGTGGCCGGTCGAGAGAGACAAACTCGATATCTGCCACCACGCCGCGATGATCGGATGGCCAGAGGGCGTCGCCGTTCGGCAGGCGACCGGGTTGGTCGAATGCCAGACGGCTTGAATGCACGACCGGACTCTTATCGCTGTTTCCGTCGAACAAGAAAATAAAATCGACGCGGCGATCGGCGGTGGGCCATTCGACGTAGATGTTTTGCCAAACGGTCCCACCCGATACTCCGGGATTCGCGGCTCGGAAGACATCGATGAATCCCGGCTCTTTTTGCCATCCGGTGAGGACCGCAGATTGCTCTCCGGTATTCAAGTCGCCCATTAAGATCGCGCGTCCGGTCCCTCGGTGTTGACGGAACAGTTCTCCGACGCGCTGGAGCTGGCATTCATCTCCTTTCGACGTATGGGCGGAAAAAACATGGATCGGCCCATCCGGCGCCTTGATTTCAGCCCGCAGCAGGATGCGGGGATCCATGCGACGATGGCACCGAGGCAAGTCGTAGACCTCCGAGGCGACGATGGGATAGCGACTCAAAATAGCCGGTCCCTCTTTGAAACCGATGGCGGCGGTGATCAGCCGATCCAAGGGACTGATGCCGAAGATATGTTCCGTTGCGGGAGCAAAGACCATCTGGTACCCAAGCGCATCAGCGATTCGTTGCGGCACGTTGCCATGCTTTCGGCTGTCCGATGCTTCTTGCAGCGCGATCACGTCCGGTTGCAACCGGCGCAGTTCCTGGATGGTCAGGTCGAGTCGTTCGGCGAGATGGGTGCCGCTCTCGAAGAACCCTGACCATGGCCCATCGTGCAGCAAGTTGTAGGTCAGCACACGCAACGGGCCAGGCTGGCTTTGAGCTTGGACTGCCGCCGGTTCATGAATCAGAGCCGTCAGCAGAACAAAGACGACCCACAACGGCAGGAGGATCCATCGTGTCGTAGGAGAGGCAGAGCGGCTATAGGTCGGAACCGGTGAGCTGGTTGTAGACATCCATCGACTCATAGACGGCCGGGGAATCCCCGAGTAGGCAACGATGCCGTTATACGATATCGTCAGAGCATGCGATGGTGGATGATTATACTCTTGTCATTTGGATATGTCTTATCCGCGTCGGCGGCGGATGTCACGCCTCCGTCCCAATCGCCTCCATCAATAACCTCTCCCGACACTTCAACGGAGAAGTCACAGCCGGATGGTCCCCCGAGTATGAGTGACCCAGGGATGGTGAAACAGCCTGAGACGGTTCCTCATCCGGATTCTGTCGCCACTCCGCCAGTGATCGACCCCAAGATGGCCGTCGATCCTGAAGCGAGGACCGAAGAGGAGCGACATCCCATGCTCCCTCCTCGGCAAGCTTCGCCGCCGAGACAGGAGGCACGATAGAGACTATGTCCATCAGTCCTGATGCTCAACAAGACATGAAGGACATGGTGGTGGCCGGATGTCGTGTACAGTTGGTCTTTCAGCGACAGGAGTCCGACAAATGGAGCGGGCAAGGAACCGTGCGTTGCGGGTTAGACGAGAATGCCGCCGAACGATCGTTTCGGACCGGCTCATATGGCACGCGTGACGAGGTGGAAGAAGAAGCGCTGAGACGAGTGGCCGATTTGTTGGGAAACAATGTCGATCGGAACACCAGTCGAGTGAATAACTGGAGCTGATACGGGAGAGGAACTCAATGCCGATGATCGGACAACTGATCCCGGAAGGGACCTATCAGGCTTATCATCGAAACGAAATCCAACCGATAGCGTTGCGGAGTTACCAAGGGCGTTGGCTGGGGTTGGTGTTCTATCCCGGTGACTTTACGTTCATCTGTCCGACCGAGCTCGAGGACCTGGGCATGTTGTACCCGGAGTTTCAGAAGCTGAATGCGGAGGTGCTGGGCATCAGTTCGGATTCCGTGTACGTGCATAAAGCCTGGCGCGACACGTCTCCCGCGGTCAAAGATTTGCCTTTTCCGTTGGTCGCCGATCCTGGAGGACGCTTGGCCCAGCGGCTTGGCGTCTATCTCCCGCAGGACGGAGTGGCACTGCGGGGCAGCTTTCTCTTTGATCCGGACGGGAAGCTGTGCGTCTATGAGGTGCATAATAATTCCATCGGGCGTAACATGGAAGAGCTGCTTCGCAAACTGCAGGCCGCTATCTTCGTTCGCGACAACGGTGGTGTCGAAGTATGCCCGGCAGGATGGAAGCCGGGTGAAAAGACCTTGAAACCAGACCTCGATCTAGTCGGGAAAATCTGATGCGCGAGGGAACCATGGATTCGATGGGCAGAAGATCGTTCGTCCTCATCGTCGGGATAGGCCTCGTGACCTGCCTCGGTTGCATACCGAAGGAGACTCAAAACTCTCTGGCTCAACATACGGGACAAGCGGGGAGCACCATCGTGAGAACGGAGCCTCCCTACCATCATTCTCCCAATACTGCCGGTAACATCGTGGCCCCGCCAGGAAATCCGGCAGGGAATCCTGCCGGATCGCCTCCCATCATTAACGGCACGGAGAATCAGTCTGCCGGATGGCCGGCAGGGCGGTAACCTTCTGCTTGCAAAATCTCCGTGCGTGCTCCTTGCACCGACTTTTCAGCCGATGCTAAGATCTGGCTCAGTCTTCACTCGCCTCGTGGAGTGCTATGCCGAATATCACGTTGCTCGTGTCGCCGAGTTGTGGAGCCTGTCCTTCCGCGAAGAGCCTCTGGAAGCAGTTGCGTGTGAAGTACAGCTTCTCTTATCGCGAAGTAGATATCACCACAAAGGATGGACAGGAACTGGCTGACCGCCATTCTGTCAGAGCCGTCCCGGCAACGATCATCGACGGACGGTTGACCTTTGTCGGGGTGCCGAGCCGAGAAAGCGCGGAAAAGGCCATTCAATTGAAGATCAAACAACGGGAAGGGTAGGGACGCCATGGATGAAGATGATATTGAACTGCCGGTCCTTCCTAGAATCGATAAGGGGCCTCCCCCGGATTGTCCGATCTGCGGCGATCCCATGTCCTTCATCGACGGCGATTGGGCCTGTGTCGATTGCAACGGCGAGCTCTTGGGACCAGAGACCGGGTAGCGTACAATGACCCGCTATGTTGCGGGTCGTCACCGGTCAGTTTCATCCGGATCTTGAATCGGCTCTCGTCGATCGCCTTACGGGTCTCACGGCAACGGATCCCCTAGCGCCCCTTGCGATCTTCGTCCCTTCAAAGCCCCTCGCCGCTCGCCTTCGCACCTTGTTTGCGGTCGGACGGCGATTGTCGCTTCTGAACATCCACATCATGACTTTTCATCAGGTCGCTTTGCGGCTGGCGGAAGAGGTGCGAGTCGATCACCCCTTACCACGAATTGTAGATGAGCTGTTTTTCGAGCAATTGGTCCGCCACATTGTCCGCAGCCAGCTCTCCAGCCAGGCTCCGTTACAACGAATCGGACAATCTTCCGGGACATGGGGCGCGCTCTGGGCGACGATTCGCGACCTGAAGGATGCCGATGTCGATCCAGAACAGGCTCTGCAAGGTCTCCGTGATGGTTATTTTGAAGAAGAGGACCGGGAGTGGCTTGGCGCCCTCATTTCCCTGTACGCGGGGGTAAAGGAGGCAGGCAAGGCACTCGGGGTCGGAACACAAGACGATCTGGCCGAAGCGCTTATTCCCTTTGTCCTGACATCCTCATTCCTTCAGTCGTTGAAGGAGGTCTTCTATTACGGGTTCTATGACCTGACGCAGGTGCAGCTGTCGTTCTTTGAAGCGGTCAGCCGAGCGAAAAGCACCACGTTATTTTTCCCTTTGGAGGATGACTCTGCCTATGGGTTCGCCCGGCGATTTTTCGACCGCTACATCCAACCGCTGGTGGTGTCGGAGGAAACCACGATCCGATTGAAACACCGACTCTCCACCGTGGCCTCGCCTTCTGTCCACCTCACTGTACGGAGTACGATTGGGGCAGAGGAAGAACTGGCGACCACCTGCCGCGCCATCCTCGATCTGGTCGAAACGAACGGGTATCGATTTGACGAGATCGGCGTCACCGCTCGTACGCTCGATGCCTATAGCCCGTACCTCCAGTCGATCTTCGATCGTCATCGAATCCCGTTTCGTACGACCGCCTCGCGGCCGTTGATACAGGAACCGATCTGCAAACTCGTCTTGCAGCTGGCCTCCCTCCCGTTGAACGATTGGTATCGCACATCAGTGCTCGATGTTGTGACATCTCCCCTCCATGCCACCGATTTGTATGAGGAGTGGTGTGAGTCATACCGGCCCGAACAGTGGAAGCTGCTCGTTCAAACCCTCCATATCACTCACGGAGTCGAGGAGTGGAAACGGTTGGAGCGGGCAAGTCAAGCATCGATCATCCTCGATGGCGAGGAAAGTCCGGTCGAGGCTCCGACCATTGCACCGGAAGTGACCGGTTTGCTCTGGCAGGTGGTTTCACAGCTCATCCAAGACTGTTCGGGCTTGCCGTTGAGAGGGGCGATTGGGCAGCTGGTCACGGCTTGTCGAGGTCTCGTTGAACGGCATCTGCGTCGCCTTGAGACGGCGGCATCGACCGCCGAGGAGGGTGTTCAGCTTGCGCGCCAAGCCATGACATGGGATGCGCTCGATCACATGTGGATGACCCTCATGGAATTGGAGCCGCTCAACGAGGACATGACATGGGCCGAATTCGTCGAATTGCTGACGCATACCTTCGAGCGGACGGCGAAGCCGTTACACCATGGCTCCTCACAAGGGGTGACGGTGTGCGACGTCATGGCGGCTCGAGGGGTGCCGTTCAAAGCCTTGTTCGTCCTAGGCCTGAACGAAAAAGTCTTTCCCCGCGCTATCCGAGAGGACGCGTTCTTACGGGATGGCCACCGGCGTGTCCTCGATGCCACGCTTGGGTTTAAGATCGATGAGAAGCTGGCCGCTTACGGAGAAGAGACGTTGCTCTTTCACCTGTGTTGTCAGGCTGCTTCTCACCGGCTGTACCTGTCTTATCAACGGGCCGATGAATCGGGACGCATGCTGGCTGCCTCTCCCTATCTCGGGCAAGCCCGTCGTCGATTCAGCCAAGATGAGCGGCCGATAGACCTCGTCCCTCGACGCCTGACCGATCGCGTGTTGCAGCGGCCGACGATCAAACTGTTCCTCCCACCGGAAGAATTGACTCAGTGGTTGGCCATCAACGGGCAAGATCCGACCGATCTGGTACAAGCGCTCGGACGTGATGCGGAAACACTCCGCCATGCGGTGTCGGCCCTGGAACGTATCGAGGAGGACGGTACCGTACTGAACCTCTTCGACGGGATCACGGGAATGGTTGAGCCTCATTGGGCGCGGATCATCGAACGGGGTCTGGCCCCGACGCCGCTCGAACGGTATGCGCGCTGTCCGTTTCAATATTTCACCACGGATGTGCTGCGACTCGAACCGAGCCGCGTTGTGGTGTCGCAGGAGCCGGATGCGGCATTGGTCGGCACACTCTGTCACGCGTCATTGCGGCGCATCTATGAACAGCTTGTGAAGGAGGGGTGGCCGGTCGAACCGGTGGCCGGTCAGACGGTAGAGCAGACGATCCGCGGATCGGTGGAGCAGGCGGCGGCGGACTTAGAGTCACAGCATCGGACGGGCCACTATCTGCTATGGGAGTTGGCGAAAGAACTGATCGCGACATTGGTGAAGGCGGCGGTGGAAGCGGATGAAGCGGAACAGCATGAGCATGCGTACCTGCCTGTCGCCTTTGAAGTGAATGGAGAAGGAGCGGTTCCCGGCATTCTCGACGAAGGGTTGCTGAAGGTTCGCGGCCGCATCGACCGGCTGGACCGACACCGCACTTCCGGAGCACTGCGTGTGCTCGACTACAAATTCAAAGTCGGCTCGGCAATGAAACCGGAGGATCGGAATCTGGTTCAATCGGCGATCCGTGGGTATCGGCTCCAACCGCCGCTTTACAGTCGTCTCACTGTTCCGGGTCTGCCGACACCGAGCCAGGTGCAGTTCCTGTTTCTCGCTCCCCAGTGGCCGACGGCCATCAGTCGTTCGACGTTTGAGGCGGCGTCCAAGTCGTCCGATGCCGACACCATGATCTGGCACACGATCAGAACGTTGGTCGACGGCATACGCGCCGGCCGGTTCTTCATTTTTCCTGACGGCTATTGCGACGGCTGTGACTTTCGTGTGGTCTGTCGCCGGGAACATGCGCCGACGTGGTGGAGAGCGTATCGGGCGGCCGAGCCAAAAGCACTCAAGATGCTTCGCACGCAAACGATTGCCGATGACTGAGGATTGTCACATATCGGATCGCGCGGCTCGAGAGTCGGCCGAGACGATCTTCGATCGCAACGTCGTGGTCGTGGCGGGAGCCGGAACCGGCAAGACCACCTTGCTCGTGAATCGTCTCGTGCATCTGTTGATGAAAGAACCCGCTCCGATCCGTATCACACAGGTCGTCGCTCTGACCTTCACCAACAAGGCGGCGACTGAAATGAAGGTGCGACTGCGCGAACGACTGGCGGTGCTTGCCCGGCCGGCAACCGATGCGGTGCCGCCGAGCGACGGAGGAGCCGTCTCGTGCCGCGATCTCCAGTTACGCTATGGATTGAGCATCGACGAGATCGTTACACGCGCTCAGGCAGGCCTCAACGACATTGAAAAAGCCCAGATCGGCACTCTCCATAGTTTTGCCGCGCACCTGCTGCGCCTTCATCCGCTGGAAGCCGGGGTCGATCCCGATTTCAAGGAAGACGACGGCTCACGATTTGAAGAACAATTCGCCGCCGCTTGGGAGTGCTGGCTCGATCATGAATTGAGCCGGGCCGGACAGCACCATCTTCTCTGGCGAGCGATCTTGTCGGCGACTACTCTCGAGTCGCTCAGAACGTTGGCGCGGTCGTTGTGCGGCGAATTGGTCGATCTCGACGCTGTACAGCGGCAACTCGCTTCGACAGCGATGACTCCGGCCCTCTCGAACTGGATTCGGAACATGGGTGACCGAGCGGAGCAGCTCTTGAAAACGTATGACCGGCCGAAGCGCCGCAAGGCGGAGCACATGTTGGCGGCGGCGGCGGCGGTGATGCGACTTGTGTCCGACAGCGGATTAGCTGGTCGGCGAAATGTGACGGCCGAAGAACGGGAATGGCTCGACAAGGATCTTGGAAACACGGTGGCTGGATGGGAGAAGGGCGATTTTAAAGAGGCCGCTTGGCTCATCCAGAGCGCGCAACAGCTTCTGTTGGTCGACCATGCATTCTGGAACGATCTTCTGACTCTGCTCATTCCGGTGGTGCGGAACATTCGTGAAACTTTTTCGCGGCAGGGCCGACTGTCGTTTGACGGGCTGCTGGCACGGGCACGGACCCTTCTCTTCGAACATCCGTCCGTCCGTGAACGGATCAAGCGGGAGTATCGAGCCGTGTTGGTCGATGAATTCCAAGACACGGATCCCGTGCAGTACGAAATCATCCTCGCGGTTTCCGAGCGGCAAGGCAGCCACGCGATCGACTGGTTCGAGATGGGTCTCGAACCGGGGAAACTCTTTATTGTCGGAGATCCCAAACAGTCGATCTATGCCTTTCGGCGTGCCGACATCGAAGCCTTCGACCGAGTCGTAGAAAAGGTCGTGACTGAAGGAGGAGTGGCCCACACGTTGACGACGAACTTTCGAAGCGATGCGGCGGTTTTGGAACCGGTGAATGACGTCTTCGATCGACTGTTCGAACGGAAGCCGTTGGTTCAGCCGGCGAATGTTCGTCTGGAAGTGCGGCCACGGAGACGCCCGGCCTCGATCGAGCCGGGAGTCCGTCTCAGCGTGACCGCCCCGGGCGGCGAAGATGAGACATTCGATGCCGCCGGGGCGACAAGAGCCGAGAGCGAAGTGCTGGCTCGCTGGTTGACCGATGAGGTCCTGAACCAGCCGTCAGTGAAGCCGGGCCACGTGGCGTTGTTGTTCAGAAAACTCACGCAAGCCGATGCGTATCTCGATGCCTTGCGCCGGCACGGCATCGCCTACACCATTGAAGGGGAAAAACACTTCTATCGTCGCCAAGAGGTGATCGATCTCGTGAACCTGTTGCGGGTTTTGGATCATCCGCATGACGAGATCGCCCTGGCCGGCATTCTTCGTTCACCCCTGGGAGGGCTGTCGGATCGGGATCTCTATGAGCTCAAGCAGGCGGGGCATTTCAATTATCTCCGCGCGGCACGTCTCGAGGGATGGCCCCATTCTCGCGCCACGCCTGTTCGGCAACTATACGAACATCTGGCTTGGCTTCATCGTGCTATCGCGGTTCTTCCATTGGCGGAGACCATCGAACTGATATTTGACCGATTGCCGGTTCTCGACCTGGCTGCGGCGTCGCTCCATGGCGAGCAAGCCGTGGCGAATCTTATCAAAGTCAAACAGACGGCTGCGTCATTGGCGGACCGGCCTCACATGACGATGAGCGGATTTGTAGAAATCATGATCGCCCGGATCGAAGAACAACCGGATGAATCGGAGAGTCCTCTCGCCGAGGAGTCGCTCGAAGCCGTGCATGTCTTGACGATTCATAAGGCCAAAGGGTTGGAATTTCCCATCGTCGTGCTGCCGGGCCTCCATCAAGGGGCCGGACGAGAGCGGGGTACGCAGCAGGTCGCTTATGACTGGTCGAGCGGAACGTATGGGCTTTCCTTGGACCGACATCGGTCCCTCGGCTCGTTGTTGGTTCAGCACAAGCTGCGGGTGCGTGAAGAGGCGGAACGCCGCCGTGTCCTCTATGTGGGAATGACCAGGGCCAAAGAGTTGTTGCTGCTGTCCGGTGGGATCACCACCCGTTCGGTCGGCGAAACGGTGTTCGACCTGCTCCGGAACATCGGAACGGGAGAGATCGGGGCGTCCTCGACGGAGGCCTTGAAGGTAGGCGACAGCGTGGTTCCCCATCGAGTCATCAGAGCGCCGGAGCGAAAATGGCCGCGGCGGCGTTTGGACAGAGTGGCCGATGCGGCCTTGATTGATCTGCAAGAGATTGTCGAACGGTGGGAGAAAAGGACCACCCGATGGAACGAGGTGCGCGAGACCCCACATCACCTGACACCGACGACGTTGGGGAAACGAGAGCGGTGGGTTATACAAAAGACCACGCCGGTCCGGCCGGACGTGGAGACGGCACGGTTGACCGGCGTGGTGGCTCACCGAGTCCTCGAACGGTGGGACTTTTCGCAGGACTCCTCTGGATTATTTGTTCACGTTGCCTCGACCATTCAGGCGCTGCTCGGGACGGCTGATCAGTCTCTGGCTGGTGCGGTTGCCGAGTCCGTGAACGATCTACTTGCCATGTTCAGTCGATCGGAAGCCTACGCGCGCCTCCGTTCATCCCACATCCTCGGCCGAGAGGTCCCATTCGTCATGCCGTGGGGCGATCGGCAAGTCATGGAAGGCGTCATCGACATCCTCTACCGGCTGAATGGAGAGATCTGGATAGCCGACTATAAGACTGACGCGATATCGGCCGAGCAGGCAACGGCTCGGGCCCAACAATATCGTCCGCAAAGTGAGGTCTATAAAGCCGCTGTCAAACAGACCCTGGGGACTGAGCCGCGGTTGCACTGTCTGTTTCTGCGGTGTGGAGCGGCAGTAGAATTATGATGATCAGGGACAGTTGAAATGGCCGGACGGAAGCATATCTCATCTGAAGATTTTGCACGGCTGGTTCAGCAGGCGATCGCCGACCTGCCGCCTCCCTATGCCAAATTGATGGAATCCATCGCGGTCGTCGTGGAGGAAGAACCGCCGCAAGATGTGTTGGAGGAGCTTGATCTCGACAAAGAAGACGACTTGCTCGGCCTCTATCAAGGCCAGCCGTTGACGGCTGATTCGTTCTTCAGGCCAGGAGGGGAGCCCCCGCCACAAATTTCCATCTATCGCGGACCGATCCTTCGTTGTTGTGAAAGTCCTGAAGAAGTCGTGCAGGAAGTGCGTGATACCGTTGTCCATGAATTGGGCCACCATGTGGGTCTCGACGATGACGACATGCCGTACTAAATCAAGACGTCTTGAGTGCGTAGTTGTGAATGTTAAGTTCCAAGGTCCAGTCCAAAGAACTAAACACTCACCACTCAAAATTATGAACTATTCTGCCGCATTCTGAGTCCGCAACCGTGCTCGTTGATAGCCTAAGATCAGCATGACGGAGCCGAGGACGATCATGGGCAAGGACAGGATCTGGCCCATGGTAATAGGTCCCAGAATAAAACCCAGGTGTTGATCCGGTTCACGGAAGAGTTCGACGATCAGTCGACTGAGGCCGTAGCCGGTAATGAAGCTCCAGAAGATCGTGCCGGGTGGGGTTGGACGTCGATCGATCCACCATAGCACGGTGAACAACACGAAGCCTTCCAGCACGGCTTCATACAGTTGAGAAGGGTGGCGGCACATAGGCCCACCGGCCGGAAAGACCATGCACCAGTCCACGTCGGTGGATCGACCGAAGAGTTCACCGTTGATGAAATTTCCAATCCGACCGCAACCCAAGCCGATCGGTGTGACGCCGGCCGCCAGGTCCGCGACCGTATAGACGGGAATCCCCCGTTTTCGGCTGAACCAGATCAGCGCGATAACCGTCCCGAGGAGCCCTCCGTGGAAGGACATGCCTCCTTCCCAGACCGCGAGGAGCTTCAGCGGATTCTGGCTGTAGTACGAAAAGTTGTAAAAGAGTGTGTAGCCGATCCGCCCACCGAGAAATACGCCGAAGGCGGCGTAGACGACCATGTCATAGATTTGATCCTTCCGGATTTCCAACCCTTTGTGTGTGACTTTGCGTTGAATGAGGAAGTACGCCGCGGTCAGGCCGATCAGATACATCAACCCATACCAGCGGAGCTGAATGGGGCCAAGTGCGACGAGCACGGGGTCGATATTTGGGTAAGGGATAGCGGCTAGCGGACCCATGAATCGGCTTCCCGAACAATCCTTTCCGAGACAGCGTCGTTAGATCGAAAGGAACACAAAGATTGAATCATCTTCCGCATCTTTACGGGCTCGGCAAAACTTGCCGCAGGATAATACGGGGGCTTACGTATCAATGCAAGCTCGACGAAGATTAGAAGCTGCTAAACTACTGGCGCAGGAGAATCGGCTTCCATGGCTGATTTCCAAGGACGGGTGGATGGAAAGTGTTGGCTTTCTGAAACGACTGTGCCCCGTTCTGTCGATAAAATGAGACCAAAAATTAGTCACTTCTCATTGACAAAAAAAGTCCTGAGCGATTTTTCCGCGGAAAATGGATTCCCTGCGAGCATTCCGATCCTGGCACAGAGCATGCTGAAAGACCTGGACGATAGGGAGAGTTCCTAAACGATCTTCCGGCTCATTCACCATCATGAGGAGGTTCATCATGTCGGAGCAGGGGAATCAGGTCGCCAAGGCAGCAGCACTCATTGCCGGTGGGGCGGTCATCGGAGCGGGACTCGGGCTCCTCTTCGCTCCGCAGACCGGTGCGGAAACTCGTCGGAACATCGGCCGCTATGCCCGCAAGGCCCAGGTGCAGACCAGCCGGTGGGGCCGCGCGGTCAAGTCGGGCGTAGAAGAGGTGTTGAACCGCAAACCTGCACCGGAGAAGGGGCGTGAAGACCAGCGGCCGCAACTCGCCGCAGTGTTGAACTGACCTCCTCGACGATCATCGGTGGCAGTCACCCCGTCGCTCTCCTCCGTCGGCACGGGCTGACTGCTATCGATGGTCCGAGGGGATCTGAATACTGATGGCCCCCGCCAGTTCTCCTGCCCGAGCCCCTTCTCTCGGATAGCCGGAAATATCAAGGATGCCCTTGGGGCTTCCATGACAGGTGAGACAATCTTCCGAATAGTAGATCGGCATCACGGTTCTGAGTAACCGTCCACCGTCGACCCATTCGACCACCGGAGCGCTGGGCGGCGGTTCGTTCGCAAGCCGTTTCAGGACCGTTTCCTCATATGCGTCCGGAGCATTCTTCAAATTCCGCGGGTCGAGAGTCGTCTGCTTCATCGTGACCTTCGATTGCTTCGAGAATTTCCGGGCGGCCTGGCTGCCGAACGAGGCGGGTATAAAATTTTTGTATCCGATTCCTCGTTGATTGATCACCAACTGAGCGTCTGCCACGACCTCTTTGCTCGCGAGAAGCAGCATGGTCAATAGATTTCTTGTCGGAGAAGGCAGCCGGGAAGGAGGATGCTTCAGATCAATATGGCTCTGCTGAAAAAACTCATCAAGGACCAGTCGTTCAAAGACCTCGGGCGTGAATCCTTTATCGCCTTTACCCGGGTCGTTGATCAATGATTGATTCCGCTCGATGACGACACGCCCCGCATTCAGAAACGTCGCCAGGAGTTGGGCAGCCTGTTCGCTGTCTTTTTGTGAGGTTTGCGCAAAGACGCTCTGGGACCACATGAGTAGGAAGACCAAGCTCAGCGATAGACATGTCTTTGAGACAGCGATCATGAGCACCTCAGCTTTCTCATTGTCCCCCCGCCAGACGGCATTGTCCTTGATCATAATGCTGGGGAACTTGCGTCACCTCCAGGGGCAGTCCCTCGCTCGTCGCCCGCCGAGTAGGGGCGTATTCCGCTTCAAGCCATCTCCGACGCATGTGCTTCAGTCGACCCGACTCTTCGAGACGAAACAACAGGTTGTTCAAGAACCATTGTAACCGCCTGTGGTCGTCGCTTGTCACGATGGAAAGATCCTCACGAGTCAGAACCAAGGGGGTGCCGTCGATGTGCGTCAAGAGCCGCCAATCTTGCCAGACTCGTTTCGTCACGTACTCGAGGATGGAATGGTTGGTCAGGATAACGTCGATATTCAGGTCCTTCGTTTCGATCGAGGCGGGAAGTGAATCGCAGATGACCATGCGGATGTGCTTGAGGTTGGCTTCGGCGTACAGGTGAGAGGATCGTCCCTTCTGTACGGCGACGGTCAATCCGGCAAAGCCTTCCTGGATCGCAGTCAACGTATCCGCCTGTCCGCTCTGCTTTTGAAATGGCTTCAGGACTCGCTCCGCTACTTCAGGCTTTTGAATGATGGCTGCGACACCGTCTTCATGAAAATAGGGCGGGGAAAACCACAGGCCCGGCGGCCTTGCGCCGGGGACGGTTCCGCTGACGGAGGAGACGAAGAGATCGAGTTGTCCTTCGTTCATCTTGATGAACAGATCAGGAAATCGAGTCACGTGCAAGGTCGGAACAACGGGGCTGGTTCTGCCGCAATGAGCGGTGAGCGCATCGGCTATTTCTCGGATGAGTTCGACATCCAGGCCTGTGACGCGAATGCCTTCGTCGGTGTACACGGCGGGAAAGACAAATGGTCGGAACGGCTCGACGGAAATGCCGACACGTAGCCGCGCGCGCGAGCAGATCGACGACAATTCATCATGGGTCAGCGGGTGTATGAGCTCTACGGCATCATACACCAGCCCGCATCCATGCAGAGGGACGCCCAGCGTCGTCAGGACCAGCAAAACGAGAAATCTTTTGATGGCGTACAGGCTCACGCCGCATATCCTCCATGTCTTGATATGTCGTCATGACCAAGAGTCATCGGTTTAAAACCGAACGCCTATGGTGAAGAGCCATTGTCGTGACAAGTCGGACTTGCCCTGGAAATCGATCTCGAATCTGGTGTACTGAAGGCCCATATCGACGGAAAACCCCTGGGCGACAGGAAATCGTACGCCGATCTGTCCTCCGTACAGGTAACCTGGTGAAAGAGCTCCTCTTCCCGGCAGGGTTCCCCCCAGCATCGCCCCGACATACGGTACCGCTCGGTGCTCCAACGGTCCGAAAAGCACGTGTCGCAAGATGCGACTGATCGGCTTGCCGCTGGGAAAATCCAACAAGTCGATGAAATTGTTCCAACGCGGGTTCGCATACAAAGAATGTTGGTCGGTGATAAAGGTAGGTGTATGGTGACTGTAATATTGGTAGATGCCTCTCAGTTCGATGGGGCCATAGCGAAGTGCGGTAATTCCGGCTTGAACGGCGATGATTCTGCGGGTGGGCGCAAAGGAGCGATCGTTGAATGACACGTCGAAACTGAACGGGCGAAGCGGCAAGATATCGAGAACCGCCTCTTGGCCCACCGCTTCAATCGGCAGCGCCATTGCGAGGGCGAAAGTACCCACCACGTACCATGAAATGTGCCTCCGCAGCGAGCCACCTCCCTCTCTCGCATCGCTTTACCGATACCGGTCGCTTGTCATTCGCATTGTAGCGTAACCGCAGTATCTTTTTCATGGTGGCCGGCTCGCGACGGGCCGCTAGAAAATTGGCGGTGTGCCATCGTCGCTGTGTTAAAATCGCTCTCTTGCCGGAGTGGCGGAATAGGCAGACGCAAGGGACTTAAAATCCCTCGGGTCCAAAAGGCCCGTACCGGTTCGATCCCGGTCTCCGGCACCACGTAACGCTGAAAAGTCAATACGAGATATGCGTTTCGCATCTTGATGGTCCTTGATTGTGTGAAGTGGTACACAAAAAGGCCGTCAAGTGATACATTTTCCCCCCGCTCACCGACCTAGCATCTAACGCTGCTTGCTCCAAGCCACGCTTCAATTCTGCGATTCGCTCTATGTTAAACGTATTTCGATCTACTCTGGTAAATGGTTGACTGACTAATGGCGGTCTATTGCCTGTATGTGGGACACCATCAGCCAGGGCATCGACCAGTAGAATGTGATGAAGCAATCCTGTGTAATCACTATACGCAATCACACAGGGTTACCTTCATGGCTGACGTTGGGTTGTTGCTTGGGTTGGGTAATGGGCGGCAAGGCGCCGTCGCGGTACTTGCCACCGCTCGGATACCTATCGCCCGCAATTGTGCAGCGGAAATAACCAGATATACTTTGCTGATGAAATCTACAAAATACAATCTTTGGCAGGACGATAACGGGGCGTGGCGTGGCTATCTGGAGGGATACCCGCAGTATGAGATCGATGGAGAGTCGTTCCAAGAACTGCAGGGTAAGCTATGGCAATTGCATCAGGAGCTCACTGCTGATGAAGTCGAACAAGAACAGAACCAGCCTGAACGACAGCTCTTCGAGCGCAGGGAAGACCCTTCGTCACCCGCTAGGGTACCCCGCCCCATGTCGCATGCTCAAATCAAGCGAAGGGCACGGGTAGAGCAACTCATGTTTGCCTTGATCAGCAATCCATGAATGCGACGAATGCACCCTTAACGTGACTTGATAATCCCTTTCATCCCGACCAGCTCAGAAAAGGCCTCTTCAATGATGGCAGGATAAGCCGAGGTACCCCGGGATTATAGTAGAGGCTACTACGTAGAGGCGGTAAATTTTGACTTGGTTCCCTGCTACACTCTCAGATGAGAGCAGCAGAAGTAGAAACACCTCATGTTCCCCGCGTGTTCCCCACAGGCAACCCAGACGAGAAACCCGGCCTGCATTGCTCAGAGAACGGCTGATAAAGGGTTTTGGAGTTTCACGAAACTGTGTCTCTATCTGCCTTGGGAAACTTCTCAGCAAGCGCCGATAGGTAGTATTGGATAAAGGCCACTTCCATCGGCGTCAGTTCTTCTGCCTTCACACAGTACCCAAGTAGGCGTTCGGACGAGGTTGCGAATTGCTGTAACTCTTCACGTATGGAATTACAGATATTCCCGTTTTCCATGTCCGGTACCCTCCTGTATTAGGTGTGTGTGACGGCAATGATAAGCACTTGTCCGTGACGGTCAAGAGGGCGAAATAAAGGAGGGGAGAGTGGTACACAAAATTTCACTCTTTGACTGTAAGCCGTTGCAGGTGGTACAAAATTTCCCGCCAGTGTGGTACACAATTTCCCTTTTCAGAAAGTACCCCACTGATAAATCAAGGACTTCTGGACCACTGGGGTCGATCTTCTCCCCCGCGTTCCGGCACCAGCCATTGAGGATACCGTATCTGCCGCGAATGAATGTAATGAGGGATGCATGGATACAAAAAGCATTGTGATGTTTGTCGGTGGGGTAACGGCCCTACTTTTGGTGATTGGGATCGGGGCATGGGTGATGACGGCGCCTTTGGAAGCGGGAGTAGCAGAAACGAAACGGTGTAATGACTATGTGGTTGAGTTAGATCAGGTGAATAAGTACAAGTGGTTTTGGACGCCCTATCATCAGCGCATGGCGTTCAACACCTGCATCACCAAGAAAATAGGCCAGTAGAAGTAGTCGGCACTCATTCTCGTTCGTCACACCAGTCGCCGGGAGTTCTCTTCCAACACACGCATGAGCTGATGGTGTATGCCTCCCATTCGTGTCTTCCGCCACGGTGTCTTTCGAATTCTCCTTGCGTTCGCATTGTTACAGCTGTGGAATCCTGTGCCACTGTTCGCGGAATGGCTGCTCGTCGATAGGAACGACAAGGCGAAAATCTATGTTGATCCGGAAAGCATCCGCCGGAACGGCGAAGTGGTCAGCGTCTGGGTGTTGGATGATCTCAAGACGGCCCAGAACAGAGGGTTGAGCACGTTCTTATCCACTCGTGCCCAGGAAGAACACGATTGTTCACAAAAACGCTTTCGCCTTGTGGCGATTGAGCGGTTTGCCGGAAATATGGGGACCGGTAACTCAATCTATAAAAAGTCAGGTGAGTCACACTGGGCCCCCATCCCACGTGAGAGCATGGCGCAATCAGTTTGGAAATATGTGTGTGGGAAGAAGTGAGCGCACAGGGGGATGCCAGGTTCTCGGAGAGATCATGCCGGCCTTTGCTGCCCACAGTTCCAGCAGGAGGCAAATTGGCTTTCGTGACGCTCGTCGCAACCTGGGCATGTCCATGAGTCTTGGTTGGATGGCAGCAACACCAGGCCTTCTTCAAGTATTTTTCTTGCCCGATCACAGTCCTCGTCTTGGATGACCCACAGCTCTGGAAACACCTCAGTAAAGGGAATCTCTCCTGCCAGGCTCGACGAACGCTGGTTCTTAATCGTACAGGGGATCCCTGCCTCCTCAAGCCTCTCCTTGCGCATCTCGACTTCGATCAGGTGCTGAGCGACGAAGACCCTTTCCATTGAGAGCGAGTTTCCGCAAGGTTTCTGGATCACTACAACCGACGTAAGCTGGTTTTGACTATTCAACTAGGTTATCATTTTCCAGTATCGAGGTGGAGGAAGGAGCTGCGATAGTGACACGTGCAATGGTGGCAAACGGTAGGACGTGGTTAGAGGCAGATCGAAGCTTTGAAAGAAATAGGGCCAACGCGTTCCAAGGTGAACAAATTTGAAAAGTCCTTCTTAATCAAGATCTCACCTGACCTCCACAACAGTGCCTCAACCTCACAGGTTTTCCGACTATGAAGTCCTTCTGGCACCAGTAGGGTCCTAACTCTCCTGCCCACGAAGAAACGGAATCTCGGCGTCTTGATATATCTTCCCGAATTCCGGAAAAGTAGGACAACTGTAGCGTCCTGTGTAAGGCACAGTTGATTGAGTTTGGCTAAATACAATTTGGGCGACCCTTATGCCGGGACGAAGGGCAAGAGGGGTGACACCTAAATTGGCAAGTTCAAGGGTTATAACTCCTCTGAAGCCTGGAGCAACAGATATTGCCGTCGCAATGACTAGTCCCGTGCGTCCCCACGAGGATCTTGAAGTGACATAAGCGGCTAAATCATTTGGTAAGCAAACGTATTCAATAGATGCGCCAAGCGCAAACTCTCCTGGGTGAAGGTAAATGCTTCCGCCCCGACGTATCGTTACACGCTCTTGGTATTTCTCTAGATCTTCTTCAGCGTTTGCCGACAAAGGATCTATCTTTGGAATATCGGATCGGCGTAAAAAAATAAAACTGAATCCCAACCGGAGATCAACAGATGAGCCCCCAATCTGTGATGGGTCCAATAGTGGGGTGATAACAAGCCGTTTCTTGAGGTCTGGTTCTCTTAGCCTGGTAAGAATTTCGAGTTTAGAAAGCTGACCAGATTTTACTTCGTTTGGCTCCATGCTGAGTAATCCTTGAGCAATTCAATAGTTTCTATAGCCTTAAGGACGAGTCTGTTAATCCGTTCATCATGATCGAGATGCCATTTTATCCCCTGATCAAAGGGTAAGGATATCCTCGCCGTCCGGTAGAACCAACCTGCAGCAATTGCTGATCTAAAATCAGGCGGATTAAGCGAAGAGGCTGTCTTCACTTCATCGGGCGGTATTCCTACAGACAGTCTTTCAAGCAGTTGCCCAATTTCGGTCTCCAATGTTGCTCTTGAATACTGTTGTCCACTGAGCTTAGACTCAAAAAACAGAGGCATTTTGGCTAAAACGGATGGAACGTCTCTATATGCACGCTCTATGAATCCATTTTCGTTTATAATGGCAAGATCGCTGTCATCTCTGGCCAAATCCTTCAAGTGTTCGATTCTTTTTAGCACAGCTTTCCGGATATCAGGGATTGGTGCAGCTCCGTCAATTCCCACAATCAAGGTAACTAGCTCTTCCTTATCTAACCAAGCCAAGAGCTGTCGTATGCGATATCTCCAGGGAGGGTAAAACTGATTTGATTCATCAGGCAAGGCATCCAGAACACTTGTTGAAGCAATGTCTTCCAAAGCAAATAGTGCGCTAATGCCAAGCAGGTAAAATGCTACTGCATCAGAAATCAATTCTTCGAGTGCCCTATAGCGTGCTTGATAAATAATTTGAAAGACACGCTGTCTGGCAGATAGTTCAAATAATGGCGGAAGATTTTCATACTCTGATCCACACCACTTTAAATCTGGTCCGATCAATTGGTTGACATAGGCTACAACGTTTTCGCGATCCTCTTGCTCGAGATAGCGATCTGCCACACGATGCCCAAGCTCATGCGCTATGATTGCATGAAGTAAGACATTGGGATACTCAACTGTTGGTATGCCTATAACGTAAAAGGTAGTCACTCCTTGCATTACCTCTTCCAAAGTGTCGCCAAGAAGTGGTCCTAACATCTTTCTGTAATGGCCAGCTATGTCAAAGACGCTGTAGTTGTAGCTTCTTTGAGCCCTTAGAATAAAAAGCGCTTTTGGCTCAACTTGATGAATGAGATTTTCAACAGGCGCAATCATTGAGGTGGGGATACGATTGGAGGTAGAGCCCTCCAAGTAATGCAGATGTCCGCTGATTATCTTTAGTGAGTGGCAGGCAAATTTCAGGACACGCTCATCGCTGTTTGTTTCCAGCACAGAAATGACTTTAACTACAATGCCTTGAAATATCTTGCCGAGTTTTCGTGGTGCCTCGGTAGGAAAATCTTTTGATAGAATATGAGAAAGCTGATTTTGTATGTTACGTGCTAAGGCATAGCCGAGCTTAAGAAGCTCATCTGGAGTCATGATTCAGGAATACAGCGCATGCGAGGACGAATTGGGGAGAGTTTGAAACGATGAAAGAACGGAATCCGCCACGATCCCAAAGAACGCCTGAGCTTTTCTTAAATCCTCGTTCAGTTGGGGGATTGTATTGGCAGCGCTTAGGTCTGACAAGCCTTGTTCAATTGAGCCCATGAGAGCAACAAGATCCTCAGAAGTTCCTTCCTGTTGCATTCTTTCAAGAGGATTTAATGCAATCCGAAGTGACCTAATAGATTGAGGTGTAACTCCCCCGATGGATTGTCCAGAACTTAACGTCCGTGCACCGCTTAATATTTCCTTAATTGCTTGCAGAGCTGAGCTAATAATTTTTTGGTCAGAACCAGTGATTGAGCCTCCTGTTGGACGATTTAATAATGCAGCTATTTGTGAAGCAAGAATCCCGCACCTAAAGTTTT
Source organism: Nitrospira sp. SG-bin1 (assembly GCA_002083365.1). Classification (NCBI taxonomy): domain Bacteria; kingdom Pseudomonadati; phylum Nitrospirota; class Nitrospiria; order Nitrospirales; family Nitrospiraceae; genus Nitrospira; species Nitrospira sp. SG-bin1. The sequence continues at coordinate 92,354 of LVWS01000019.1, forward strand.
CTGCTACCTTGTCAAGTTCATAGGTAAGACTCATTGCCTCTTCCTCCTTGGTTGAGGGTGTTTTCTCGCATCAAATTTCTTCAAGTGAGCTTAAGGCAAGAATTGCTATGGTACAGCTTACCACGAAAGACCGCGTCAGAGGTCCCAAGTAACACAGTGCACCCATGGGATGGGAACGCGGGTAACGTTGCAAGATTAAACCCGATGTTAGCTCACTAGTCAACAAAATTATGGTGAGTGCCAAAGGCGCTTCGAATTCCTAATGTATGGTTTCCTTTTACCAGATTCTTCCGAATCCACGGCACACCTTAAATGTCACCGAGAGGCCAAACTGCTTCCACCGGCTATGGCTTTTTGTTTCACCAGCGATAAGGCGTCACTTCTTAAAAACCAGTCTCGGCTCTGTCATGCTTCCCATCGGGACCGCCACAAGCTCCCAGCCGTCGGCTCCAAATTCGTTCAGCTTGGTTTGCATATTCTTGGTGTCGGGGAGCACTTCGACGATGATGTATTGATATCGTTTGGGCTCCTGCGCTTTGGCTGTAAACGGCTCTCCAATGAGAAGCAAGAATCCCAACGCGCTGAGGCTGACACCGGTGATGAACCACGCGAATGAAAGGCGTACGTTCTGCATATCTCACCTCTTTTGTTCTAGGTTACGGATGTGCCGCTCGCCAGTTTTTGCCGATGCCCAGATCCACCTTGAGCGGCACTGAAAGACCGAGCTGTTTACCGACTCCTTCCATCTCGCTTTTCACCAGCCGTTTCGCTTCTTCCAAGTCATGGTCCGGCACTTCGAAAATGAGCTCGTCGTGGACTTGGAGTATCATCTTCACGTGCGGCAGTTCCTGATGAAGTGTCTTATGGACGTTGATCATAGCCACTTTGATCAGATCCGCGGCCGAGCCTTGGATGGGGCTGTTCACCGCCATACGTTCGCCGAAGCCGCGCTGCACCGGATCATTACTCTGCAGCTCAGGAATCGGCCGGCGGCGGCCAAGGATCGTCGTGGTGTAGCCTTTCTCGCGTCCTTCGGCGATGTTCCGATCCATCAACGCCCGCACGGCGGGGAATCGCTCAAAGAAGGTCTCGATGTATTGCTTGGCCTCGGCCTGGGGCACCCCCAAGTTCTGGGACAGGCCGAAGGGGCTGATGCCGTAGACGATGCCGAACACGACGGTTTTCGCGGCGCGGCGCATATCTCTGGTGATTTGACTGGACGGTCGACTGAAAATTTCCATGGCCGTGGCCATGTGGATGTCTTCTTCTTTTGCAAAGACAGACAGCAGACGAGGATCTTGAGACAGATGCGCCAGAATGCGTGGCTCGATCTGGCTGTAGTCGGCGCAGAGGAGTTCATGGCCCTTGGGAACGATGAAGGCTTCGCGGATGCGCAGGCCGTAGTCGCCTTTCACGGGGATGTTTTGGAGATTGGGATCGGTGGACGAGAGTCGTCCGGTTGCGGCGACGGTCTGGTTCAAGGACGTATGAAGCCGTTTCGTTTCGGGGTGGACCAGCTCCGGCAGCGCATCGACGTAGGTCGATTTGAGTTTGCTGAGACTTCGGTAGTTGAGAATTTGCGCCGGCAATTCATGTTGAGCGGCCAGCTGCGTCAGTGTATCTTCATCGGTTGAATAGCCGGTCTTTGTTTTGCGTACCGGCTTCAAGCCGAGCTTTTCGAAGAGAACGGTCGCCAGCTGCTTCGGTGAATTGATGTTGAACTCTCCGTCGGCCAACCGGGTGATGGTTTCCATCATACGGTCGAGTTCCCGTTCGAGTTCTTCGCTCAAGTGACGGAGCCCTTCGACGTCGAGCAAGAATCCGTTCCGCTCGATGTCTGCCAGGACCGGGACAAGCGGCATTTCGACCTCTTGAAACAGGCTCAGACTGCCTTGTTCTCGCAGCCGATCCTGCATGAGCGGTGTGAGTTGGGCGATCACCGCCGCGCGTTCGGCGGTGTGCTCCTGGGACGCGGTTTCGATCTCAAACAACGATGCCGGCGGAGGTGGATCCTTTGTTTGCGTGCCAAGTCGATGGTTGAGGAGCTCAAGCGCCAGGGTGTCGAGATGATGATCCCGTCGATTGGGATTCAGGAGATAGTCGGCGATCATCGTGTCAAAGTATGGCCCCACGAGAGCAAGGCCGATTCGATGGAACCCCAGGAGCGTCTGCTTCAAGTCATGCCCCGCCTTCAGTCGCGTGGTTTCGTGAAAGAGGGCGGTAAGTGGTCGCATGTAGGCACGTACATCGAGCGGAGCGAAGGCAGTCCGTTCTTCAGACGACAGCGCGATACCCTGCACGTCGGCTCGTACGCCGGGTGAACCTGAGAAAAGACATTGGATGGCGATGGTCTGGTTCTCGTTCAGCCGTGCGACGAAAGCCTGTGCCGTCGCCTCGCTATCAAGGGTTTCCACCGAAGTCTGATGAATCGAAGTTTGCGGCGCGGCGGGTTGGATGGATTTCAACAGCGTCGTGAATTCCAGCTCTCGAAGTAGCTCGGCGAGCCGGTCGTCGTGCGGTGGCTTGATCCGTAGAGCCTCGAGATCGTAGTCGATAGGACAATCGGTTTGGATCATGGCGAGGCGACGGCTGAGTCGGGCGTTGTCGGCCTGTTCGAGCAACAGCGTTTTGGTCCGGGGGGGCGTGACCTCTTCAACCCGCTGGAGCAGCTCTTCGATCGTCCGAAACTGACCGATCAGTTTCGTGGCCGTTTTTTCCCCAATGCCCTTCACGCCCGGGATGTTGTCGATGGTATCGCCCATGAGACCCATCACCTCCGGAACCAGCGCCGGCTCGACGCCAAACCGCTCCCGACACTCTCGCTCGCCGATCCATTTGTCCTTGACCGGATCATAAATCGTCACGCGGGGGGTGAGCAGCTGGAACATGTCCTTGTCGCTTGTCACGATCGCCACATCGCGCCCGGCCTGTTCCGCTTTGCGCGCAAGTGTGCCGATGATATCGTCCGCTTCATACCCAGCCAGCCGGAGAGCGGGAATTGCCAGCGCTTCCACGATCCGGTGAATGTAGGGCACTTGTGCGCTCATGGCGTCCGGCATCGGAGGGCGCTGAGCCTTGTATGCCTGGTACTCTTCATGCCGCTGAGTAGGCCCCTTTTCGTCGAAGACCACGGCAAGCGCATCGGGACGGTGTTCCCGCATGATCTTGAGGAGCATGTTGGTAAACCCGTAGACGGCGTTGGTCTGAAAACCTTTCGAATTCGACAGCGGTGGCAAGGCAAAGAAGGCCCGATAGATATAGGCGCTGCCGTCAATCAGGTAGAGTGTGGGGCGTGTATCGGTTTGTGACGTGGACATGTGAGTAGCTTACAGCGTTCAGCCGTCAGCGATCAGCCCGTTCTTCTTCCGATGGCTAACGGCTGAGCGCTGATGGGGTTTAAGGGTCCGGCGCAATCGTCAGTGGAGGTTTTCCAAACTTCTGGCGCATGTTATTGATGGTGCTCAGGACCGCCGGTTGGCCGATCATCTTGGCTTCGAGCTTGCGCTTGCCTGGAAAGTCCAGCATCGTCACACCGATCAACATCGTGAGAATCCCCTGGCCCGGTAAGAACAACATCAAGAAACCCACGAACAGGAAGATGGCTCCAACGACGTTTTTGGCGACATGGCCGAGCAACCGCAGTAGGGGGTGGTGATTTTCCATCCAGTGCCGAGGTACACGGGTGTCGAAAAAGTCCGTCGGGAGCCGGACCAGGATGAACGGGATCGCGATCAAGGATCCGACGAAGAAAACAAGGGAAAGGGCCGTCAGCGTAACGAGAGTTTCTGTCGAGACGTACTGCTGAACCGTCGAAAGAAGCCAATCCATCGGTCGGCATCCTAGCATGGGCCTTCCCACCTCTCAAGGCGAAGGAGGCTCCTGGTGATGTCAAGCCGCGTGTGTAAATTGACGAA
>LVWS01000020.1 GCA_002083365.1 Nitrospira sp. SG-bin1
AGGGGTGGTGTGTGCATCAACGTGTCGCTACGCCCCGCCCTCGTGTGCAGGGCTGGACGAGTCGGGCCAGCCGGAGCAACGAACGATGGGCCATGGATGTGACGCATATTCCCTGTGGGCAGGATGGCTGGGCACATCTCGCGGCGGTGATCGATTGTCATGATCGGGAAGTGATCGGGTACGAGTTTGCGCTCCGCAGTCGAGCAAAGGAGGCGGAACGGGCGGTCGAAGCCGCCTGTCTACAGCGTTTCAGGACGTTGCGTCCTGTGGAGGCGCCGGTCCTCCGCAGCGACAATGGGCTGATCTTTCAGAGTCGGCGGTTCCGGCAAGCCTGTCGCGACTATCGACTCCAACAAGGAATTCATTACACCGTACACGCCGGAGCAGAACGGCATCATCGAACGGTTCTTTCGGAGTCTCAAGGAGGAATGTGTCTGGCAACACGCGTTCCAGACATGTGAGGAGGCGCGGCGGGTCATTCGGGACTGGCTGCAGTGGTACAACCAGGAACGTCCGCATCAGGCGCTGGGCTATCGAAGTCCAGTCCCATACCGAGCCCAACCATTAACCCAGGTGGCTTGATTTCAGGGGAGCACTACAAGAGTTCAAAGACAGGGATTCATCCAGCACGAAACTATCAGGATCTGACGACATGGGTGGGCTGTTCTAAGAACTCAAAACCGCAGTGAAGCACTACCGCGCTGTAGGGCCTATCGTAGAGAGCAATGGCTCCTATATAGTTAAGTAGCTCCCCAATATAATTATAATTGAAGAGTCAATTGCACGCGGGGAACACAGCCAGGGTTTTGGCTAAGATTAGGCGAAGAGGGATATTGTTATTGAGTGAGCAATTTTGCTCCCAATAGAAAGATCATGGGTAGAAGACCATGGGCATCCAGATTCAGTTCAGCTCTGTCCTCGGATGGCCGCCACTCACATGGGTGGCACAATGTTCAAATACTGAAATGGTGCTCTTGCACGGCAGCCGAGTCGAACTCGAGCAGGATTGGTTTGCTGAAGCGGTATGGCCGGGAGCGTTCGCGGAAGGCGGTTTTGACCAAACGGACCTCGTATTCGGGTCCGGCGGTCGAGTGTACGAAAGTAGCGTCACCTTTGTTTCCTCCGGCTCCACCCTCGACCGCTTGGTTTCCATCCAGGTTGGGAAGCATGTTTACGTCTCAAATTCATTGGTCGCGCTGTGTGCCACGCTGAATCTTTCCGTCGACCCACTCTCGGACGAGTACTATCGAAGTTTCCGGTCGATTCAAGACGGCCTTCAGAAATACAATCATCTCCTTCAGACGTCTCAGGGGCCTCTACGCCTGACATATTTTCATAATCTTCGATGGAACGGCCGCTCGCTCGACGTGATAGAGAAGCCTTTTGGGGACCGCACCTTCGGCACCTTCGAAGCATATAGATTTTTTCTGGAAGCCTCCCTCGGCGCCATCGGCCAGAATATGAGGGACCCGCAACGTAAGTATCCATATCTTCCTCTGGGAACCCTTTCCACGGGGTATGACTCCCCAACTATTGCTGTGTTGGCCCGCGCCATGGGCAATACGCAAGTACTGACGTTCCAACAGGGAAGGGAAGGCTTATGCGATAGCGGCGAAACCATCGCGGCCCGCCTCGGCCTGAGTCCCATCGCGCTCGACCGGACCGCCTGGCGACAGGAACCGTACTCTGAGGTTCCATTTCTTGCCGCCGACGCCTATGGGGAAGAAATGCATTTCGTTGCAGCCCGATCCTATTTGCAAGGACGAGTTTTGCTGACTGGGTATCACGGCGACAAAATGTGGGACGCCGGTGCTCATGATCTGTCGCCACATATCGTTCGGGGAGATCCGACCGGCCTTGCTCTGACCGAGTGGCGTTTATGGGTGGGGTTCCTCCATTGCGCCGTGCCCTTCTTTGGAGTGAGGAATATCGAGCAGATCCATCAAGTTTCGACAGGGGACGAGATGAAGCCGTGGAGCATAGGCGGCGACTATGACCGTCCGATCTGTCGACGAATCGTGGAGGAGGCTGGCGTTGAACGCGGACTCTTCGGCCAAAAGAAGAACGCGACGGCTGTCGTGCTTTGGAATCCCAAGGAGGGATTCCTTTCCGAGGAGTCTCTGCAAGACTACGCGCGATGGTTACGATCCCATGTGACGGGATGGTTCATGATCCCGCTGAATTGGAAGATCAACGCGTACAGTCTACTGTGGCGCTTGCCGGGGGGATGGCGTTTTTCCAGATATCCCCCGTATTTCTTCACTCTCTTTCCCTGGGCACTGGAGCACGCCAAGCGGCGGTATATGGGCATGGGCTCCCAGTTTTGACCGAAATCATGTCGGGGCAGGCTACATTCTGGCTGAGTGGCCACTCCCCGCGCGGTGGATGGCTGGGAGGTCCACGGTTGTAATCACCCTTGATTCCCAATCGGGATCACGCGCAGCTCGGGCAGGGTGGATGCCGATTGACCCTCTGACCGCGGCATGTTAGAAACACACCCGCTCTACTCGAAGAGTGAATGTGCGCCCGGATGGCGGAACTGGCAGACGCGCCGGACTCAAAATCCGGTTCTGGCGACAGAGTGGGAGTTCGACCCTCCCTCCGGGCACCAACGAATGTTCAACTGTTCCACTGTTCCACAGCAAGTACCCTCTTGACAGCGATGTACTATTAGCCTAGTTTCTGCCATATTTCTCAAAGGTATGTATGCCGATTGTGATTTCACTTTGTTCAAGTTAACCAAGCTCGATGAAGATCTTCAGGATGATCGCTCGATTCTTTCTACAGGACGACTTGTCCATTTATATTAAGAAGGAGGCAGCACATGCGTAACGTGTTGGCACTGGGAGCCGCCCTACTGTGTGTCGGCTCAATGAATGTTGCAGTGGCTCAAGAGCGACTTCAGCAGTCATCTGGTGGGTCTGCAATGGGTGTGGGAACGGGGGTAGGCGATGTGTCCGGAAATGCCAATCGCGTCCAGACTTTCGATCGTAATGCATTCCTTGATCGCCTCTCCCTTCCTGAGACTATTTACGGCCGTGTCCTGGCCATAGATTTCCCTGGGGGGAAAATGCATCTGGAAACCGGGGGAAGCTCGCATGACGAAGGCCGAGCTGGCGCTGGAGCGATGAGCTCCATGACGGTGTATTTCGACGAAAGAACCAGTCTGGATCAAATCAAGGTATTGAATAACGGTGATGATATCTCTCTCCAGGTAGTCGAGGCAGTCACACCAAGCCAACAGTATGGGGTTGGGCGTAAGATCGTTCGAGAGGTGTACCTATTGCGCGGCAATGAACGACTCGCTGGATTTGGTGGTCTAGGTCAGAGACCGAATCCGTCGACCGAACGAGCCATTGAAACAACCAGTGGCAGTACGACCGGTGGAATAGCAGGATCCGTCCTTCCTGGAAAGATTACAGGTACCGTGGATACCACCATTGGAGAATATACTGCCTCAGCTCCTTGCTGGAATTGCGAGCCGCAACCAGGTTGGGGCTATCAAAATCAAACCAAATCGGATTATGGAACCGATGCGGCGAAGCCCAATCTTGTGAAGGGGATGCAGTAGCCACATCGTGTTTGCGGATCTGGAGGAGGGGGCAGCTTTGGCTGCCCCTTTTTGTTGGGCGTTATTGCTCAACTCCCAGGTTCTTGATAGGCTGACACACAACGTATTGCGTCGCGTTGATTGGCATGATGAACGATCCACAGAAGATGTCCGAAGCGCCGGTGACCGAACTTGATCTACGGGGGGTAATTTGCCCCTACAACTTCGTGAAGACGAAGCTCAAACTGGAGACTCTGAAGGAGGGGCAGGTGTTGGCCGTGCTTCTCGATGACGGAGACCCTATTCGCAATGTTCCCCGGAGTGTCGAGAATGAAGGCCATACGGTATTGTCCCAGGAACGCATCGACCAGGCCTATCGGGTGTTGATCCGTCGAGAGGAGAGTGACTGAGAGCGGCGCACACCTTGGGCGTTCGAATCCGTCCCGGTTTTTTCCCCAAAAACGATTGTGACGTCCCCACCTCCAGCCGGACTGAGTCTCTCGAGTACTTCACCAACGGTCCCACGAATGATGCGCTCGTTTGGTTTCGTCATGTCATAGGCTACAGCGACAGAACATCGAGGCGAGATCGCCTTCAGGATGTGTGGGACCACAGTCCCAGTACAAAAGGCCACGGTCGGGCCCCGCCTTTTGATGGAATCGATAAGGCTTTGGATGGTGCGTGCGGAGGCGCTCGGCAGATGTCCGAAAAAATAGAAAGAATCGCAAGAGAATCCTGCGGCTGTCAGAGCCGTGATGATGGCGGATGGGCCGGGTATGGGAACGACTGGAATGTCATGCGCATGGGCGGCTGCTACGAGGAAAGAGCCGGGGTCGGCGACGAGGGGCGAGCCGCAATCAGAGACCAGCGCCACGTCAATCCCTTGCCGCAACCGTTGTACGAGAACCGCGGCTTTTTCTTTCAGATTTCTGGGTCCGTAGCTTGTCACCGTCGTCTGAATGCCATGATACATGAGGAGCGCTTGGGTGATCTTCGGATCTTCAGAAGCGATCAGGTCTACGTCGCGGAGGGTCCGCACGGCACGCAGGGTCACATCGTCCGGATGGCCGAGGGAGACTGCCACCACATAGAGGATCCCTTTTCGGTTGGAAGGACTGATGGAAGTCCTTGAAGCGCCTACGTTTTGTTGACTCCGTTTCGCTGGCATCGATATAATCCTCCACTTATCTCGTTGACGCTTGATTATTGGGCATCTTGAAGGGCGTTCCCGATGGCAGCGGTCTGTTTCATGATCACGTTAGTCCTGTACATCGTGGCCACGGTGTCATTTCTTTCCTATTCACTGCGACGTTCAGAAGCCTTGTCCCAGGTATCGTTGGGGCTGACCGCCGTGGGCTTCGCTTCCCATACGTTTGTCCTCGGGGCACGAATGTTTGCCGCGTCGTCATCGGCATCTCCCAGTTTTTCCGAAGCGCTCTCCTTTTTTGCGTGGATGATCATTCTCGTGCTGCTCGTGGTTGAGCTGCGTCATCGGATTCATGTGCTGGGGTCCTTCATGGTGCCCTTGGCCTTAGTCTCCTTGGTCTCGGCGGCCGCCCTTCCCGAAACGGAGCCCACCCTCCAGCCCGTGTTCAAGACCTTGTGGTTTCATGTCACACTCAGCATGCTGGGGGCGGTGGGATTTGCCGTGGCATTCGTCGCCGGGGTGATGTACCTGATCCAGGATCGACTCCTCAAGTCCAAACAGTTCAACGTGCTCTACAGCAAGCTGCCCGCGCTCGACTTTCTCGATCATCTCAACCAACAATCCATCGTATTGGGATTCCCGTTGCTCACGTTGGGGATCGTGACGGGAGCCATTTCGGCCCAATTTGCCCGAGGGTCCTATGTCAGTTGGAATCCGGAGCAAACGTGGGCGCTCGTCACCTGGCTGTTCTATTTCATCGTCCTGCTGGGACGATTGACCATCGGGTGGAGGGCCAAACGTGCGGCTTACCTCACGGTGATCGGGTTCGCTTGCGTGATCCTCACGTTGGTCGGCGTCGTCCTGAAAGGACACGGGACATTGTCGTAACATGCTTTTGATCATCCCATGCATCTGATCGTCGTCGGGTTGAGTCACAAAACGGCTCCGGTCGAAATCCGTGAGAGGTTGGCGGTTCCCGAAAGTCGTCTCGGGGAGGCCCTCACTCGCCTCTGTTCGTATCCCGGCGTCAAGGAAGGCATTCTTCTCTCGACGTGCAATCGCGTCGAGGTCTACTCGGTCGTTGATGACATTGAAGCCGGCTATGGGCGCATTCAGGAGTTTCTCGCCGACACGCATCTGTCGTTGTCGTCCGAGCAGTTGACCCCGCACCTCTATTGGCATACCGGCGATCGGGCAATCGGTCACTTATTCAGAGTCGCGGCAAGCCTCGATTCCATGATCATCGGGGAATCTCAAATCCTGGGGCAACTCAAGGATGCCTTTGAAGTGGCGCTGGCTCATAAGACGACCGGCGTGATCATGAACAAGGTCGTCAAAAAGGCCATCTCCGTGGCCAAGCGCGTACGGACTGAAACGAAAATTTCAGAAACGGCGGTGTCCGTCAGCTATGCGGCCGTCGAGCTGGCCAAGAAGATTTTTTCCAACCTCCACGAGAAGACGGTGCTGTTGGTCGGTGCAGGCGAGATGGCCAAATTGGCCGCGAGACATTTGATTGCTCACGGGGTCGGGCACGTCCGCATCACGACGAGGACCGCACAGCATGCGATCGATCTGGCCGACAAGTTCGGAGGGACTCCCGTCCCTTTCGATCAGTTCAAGGACGACATGGCGTCGGCCGACATCGTCCTGGTCTCCACTGGGGCGGCGCACTATATCCTCGACGCCGAGGACGTGGAACGAGCGGTCAAAGAACGGATGAATCGTCCGATGTTCTTGATCGATATTTCCGTCCCGCGAAACATCGATCCATCCGTTCGCCATGTCGACAATGCGTTCCTCTTCGATATCGATGATCTGAAACATCGCGTGGAACAGAATCGCGCCGAGCGACTGCAGGAGGCGGAGCGGGCTGAACGCATGGTATTGGAAGAAGTCGCCACCATGCTCGACTGGATGAAGTCGTTGGAGGTCACGCCGACGATCGTCGCGCTCCGGAGCCGCGTCGACGACATGAAACGGGCGGAGCTCGATAAAGTACTCGCGCGGTTGCCGCATTTGTCGCCTCAGGACCGCGAACTGGTGGAAGGCCTTGCCTCCTCGATCGTGAATAAATTGATTCATCGCACGATGGTCACGCTCAAGACCGAAATCAACTCGTCGAACGGTCCGGCGTTCGTCGAAGCGGCCCGTCGATTTTTTTCACTTGACCGGCAGCCGCCGCCTGTCCAGCAGATCGAGACCTATGCGGACGCGCCGCGCTATCAAGCTGAAGATTCCGCGGAGTCGGGTGCCGGCGATCCGACTCCAGAACCGTCGATTCATAAACAAGCCCGCTGAGCGCGGGGCAACGAAAGAACCCAACGTGTCAATTCCGAACGGCCAACGCTCAACCTTGGTTCTTGGAACGAGAGGAAGCAAATTGGCGCTCTGTCAAAGTGAATGGTTTCAATCCAAGATTCACGAGGTCATGCCGGAAGTCCGAGTCGTGCTCAAGAAGATTCAAACATCCGGCGACAAGATTGTCGACGTGCCGTTGGCCAAAATCGGGGGCAAGGGCCTGTTCGTCAAGGAAATTGAGGACGCGTTGCTCGCCGGTGAGATCGACTTCGCCGTGCACAGTATGAAGGATGTTCCGGCGCAATTACCCGAGGGGTTGGAGATTCTCTGTGTGCCTTCCCGTGAGGATGCTCGTGATGCCTTAATCAGTCGGGAAGGACGTACCTTTCGGGATCTTCCGCAGGGAGCCACCATCGGGACGGCGAGTCTTCGCCGTCAAGCGCAACTGTTACAGGCCAGGCCGGATCTAAGGATCGCGATGCTGCGAGGCAACCTGGACACACGATTGAGGAAACTCAAAGAGGGACAGTTTGACGCCATCGTCTTGGCCGCTGCCGGTCTGCACCGGCTAGGGTGGAGCCAGACCATCACGGAATACCTGCCTCCCATCCTCAGTCTGCCTGCGATCGGGCAGGGTGCCCTCGGTATCGAAGGTCGAGCCAATGATGCATTCGTGCGGTCGGTTTTATTGCGACTCAATCATCCGCAGACCCACACGACCGTGGCGGCGGAGCGGGCCTTCTTGCACCGCCTGGAGGGCGGGTGCCAAGTGCCCATTGCGGCCCACGCCACCCTGTCCGAGGAGCGGCTGGTATTGGATGGTCTTGTCGCCAGCGTGGACGGGAAGACCGTCCTTCGTGATCACATTGAGGGGGCGCGTCAGCAGGCTCACGTTCTTGGCGTTCAGCTGGCCGAGCGACTGCTGAATCGGGGCGGAGACAAAATCCTGCGCGAGATTTACGGATCATCGTGAACGTGGTACGACGAAGCAAGGGAAAAGTCTACCTAGTCGGGGCTGGTCCGGGAGACCCGGGGCTTTTGACCCTTCGAGGAAAAGAGTGCCTTGAGCAAGCCGACGTGGTGCTCTACGATTATCTCGCCAATCCCATCCTCCTTGCTTATGTCCCGGACCAGGCGGAGCGGATTTATGTCGGGCGGAGAGGCAAGGGTAAATATCCAGAGCAGGAAGCCATCAATCGACTATTGATTGAACGAGCCAAGGCAGGCAACGCGGTGGTGCGGCTGAAGGGGGGCGATCCCTATGTCTTTGGACGAGGCGGAGAAGAAGCGGAGGTGCTCGCCTCGGCGGGGATTGAATTCGAAGTCGTTCCTGGGGTGACCGCTGCCGTTGCCGTTCCCGCGTATGCCGGTATTCCGGTAACTCATCGAACGCTGGCTTCTACGCTGACCATTGTCACGGGACATGAAGATTCCGAGAAGCCTACCACGGCCTTGGACTGGTCACGATTGGCGGTGAATCAAGGGACCGTTGTCTTTTTGATGGGCATGAAGAATCTGTCAACGATCACGTCGACCTTAATGGCCGAAGGGCGTCCTGGGTCGACTCCCGTGGCCGTCATTCGGTGGGGAACGAGAGTTTCACAGCAGACCGTCGTCGGCACGCTGGCGGATATCGTGGACAAGGCCGCGGCTGCACACATGGAGCCGCCGACGGTCATCGTGGTGGGAGAGGTCGTTCGGCTCAGACCTCAACTCAACTGGTTCGAGCGGCGTCCCCTCTTTGGGAAACGGGTGCTTATGACGCGGGCGAAAGAACAGGCCGGCGAGTTGGCGGCTCGGTTGGCCGGCTATGGAGCTGAACCGGTCGAAGCTCCGACAATTAAGATCGTTCCTCCGCTGGATTGGGCGCCCATCGATCAAGCGATCTCCGAGCTAGAGACCTACCACTGGATTATTTTTACCAGTGTCAATGGTGTGGATCGTTTCATGACGCGGTTATGGGCCAACGGGTTCGATGCACGCTGCTTGGCGGGACGACGGCTTTGCTGCATCGGACCTCGGACGGCTCAAGAATTGGAACGGTTCGGCGTAAGAGCGGATGTGGTTCCGGCAGAGTATCAGGCGGAAGGAGTGTTGGATATGCTTACCCGGCAGGGTGTGAGCAACGTCCGAATTCTGATCCCGCGTGCCGAGGTGGCGCGGGAACTGTTACCGGACGAACTGCGCGCTGCCGGAGCGCATGTCGATGTGATTCCCGTGTACCGAACGGTCGCGCCGGACCAAGACTTCCGGGAGTGGCGGCAGGAACTCATGGATCGGCAGATCCATGTCGTCACGTTCACCAGCTCTTCCACGGTCCGCAACTTCATCACGATGCTGGGCGGTGTCGAAGCGGTGAAACCGCTCTTGCGATCCGTCTTGATCGCGTGTATCGGGCCCATCACGGCCAAGACCGTAGAAGGCTATGGGTTGACGGTCTCGATCATGCCGAAGGAGAACACGATCCCCGCGATGGTGGATGCGATCGCCCATCATTTTGAAAGCCGTGAACAGGTGACCACGGCCGCACTGCCGTGACGCACATGCGAGAGATGGACGGTGGTCATATACAAGAAGGGAGGGTGAGATGGTTCCTGTAAAGTCGTTCATGATTCCCCGGGAAAAGTTTGTGACGGTGCCTCGTGATACCGATACCCAGACGGCCGCCCGTATCATGCGTGATCGCGGGATCGGCAGCTTATTCGTGACCAATGACCGGGAGATTATCGGCATCATCACGGATACCGACATGATGCGCAGGGTGGTAGCGGCCGGTGCGGATGCCACGAAGACGACGGTCGAGCAAATCATGTCGGCGCCGATCATGACGATCGAGGAGAGCAAGACGTTGCTGGATGCCAATGATCTGATGGCGCAGTCCCATCTGCGGCATTTGGGAGTCACGCGCGACGGAAAATTGGTCGGGATCATCTCTGTCCGCGACCTCGTCGTGTTCTTGACGAACCTTCCACGGAAGTAAGGCGAGCGATGGGATTTCCGATCCAGCGACTCCGCCGCCTGCGACAGCATGATTCGTTGCGGCGGATGGTCCGTGAAACGTCATTGTCACCGGCGGATTTTATTTATCCGCTCTTCGTCGTGGAAGGGCAAGATCGCCGCGAAGAGATTGCATCGATGCCGGGCCAATACCGGTTGTCCGTCGATCTGTTAGTTAAAGAGGCGGCTGACATTCAGGCTCTGGGTATTCCGGCCGTCATCCTCTTCGGCATACCGGCGCAGAAAGACGAGCGGGGGAGCTCCGGGTGGGACCCGAACGGCATCGTGCAGCGGGCGGTCAGAGCCGTCAAGCAACAAGTCCCCGGATTGTTGGTGATTACCGATGTCTGTATCGACGAATATACGACTCACGGGCATTGTGGAATCGTCAGGGATGGGAAAATTCTCAATGATGAAACGCTCGAGTGCCTCATCACCATGGCTCGCACCCATGCGCAGGCTGGAGCCGATATGGTTGCACCGTCTGACATGATGGATGGTCGTGTCGCGGCGATCAGGCGGGAATTGGATCGATCCGGGTTCCCTGACCTGCCGATCCTGGCGTACGCAGCCAAATTCTCTTCGTGTTTCTACGCGCCTTTTCGTGATGCTGCTTTCTCCAGTCCTCAATTTGGGGATCGGCAGTCCTATCAGATGGATCCGGCCAATGCGCGCGAAGCGCTGCGCGAGATCGAGCTCGATATCGAAGAAGGCGCCGATATCGTGATGGTCAAGCCGGCGGGGCCTTATCTGGATATCATCGCGATGGCCCGTGCTCGCACACTGCTTCCTGTGGCGGCGTATCAGGTGAGCGGTGAATACAGTATGATCAAAGCGGCAGCGAGGGCGGGGTGGCTCGATGAATCACGGGCCATGATGGAGTCGCTGTTGGCGATCAAACGGGCGGGTGCCGATCTGATTCTGTCATATTTTGCGAAAAACGCAGTCAAGCTCCTCCATTGATCGACGATGAACGTGACCCGCGGATATTCGGACGAGATCGTGCGGCCGTATCCGGTGGGGACCATCGGGAATTTCGACGGACATCATCTCGGTCACCGTGCGCTCTTGAAACAGGTAGTCGAGACGGCACGTCATGCCAAGGGAACGGCGCTCGTTCTGACGTTCGATCCCCACCCGGTCAAAATTCTTGCGCCTCACGTGGATCTGCGGTTCTTGACGACCGGAGAAGAGAAACGTGCTCGTTTCGAACAGGCCGGAATCGATGAGGTGGTCTCTTTGGATTTCACACCGGCTTTTGCATCCTTGTCTCCGGAGATGTTCGCCGAGCAGGTTCTCTTCAAAGGGCTCGGCCTGAAAGAGATTTTCATCGGACAACATTTCGTGTTCGGACACAAACGAGCCGGACAAATCGACGATTTGATCGCGCTCGGCGAACGATTTGGCTTCCTTGTCCATCCGATTCCTCCCGTGATGATGGATGGAGGAGTGGTCAGCTCGACGAAAATTAGACAACTTATTATGGCCGGACAAGTGGACCGCGCGGCTTGCTTGCTTGGTCGGCACTACGCGTTGAGCGGAGTCGTATCTCCAGGCGACGGAAGAGGGCGAACGTTAGGATGTCCGACGGCCAATCTTCGACTGCCTCCAGACCGTGTGGTCCCCGCCGACGGAATTTATGCCACGGTGACGATGATGGGCGAGGAACGGCATGATTCAGTCGCCTACATCGGCACCAGGCCGACTTTTGACGGCGGTGAACGGGGATTGGAGGTATCCATTCTGGATGGGGTACACGAGCTGTATGGACGAACGCTCACTATCGAGTTTATCGGTCGTATCCGGGGCGATGCTCAGTTTGAGAGCGGAGAAACGCTGAGCCGACAAATCGCGGCCGACGTGAGTTCTGCGAAGAGTATCCTCCGTCGATATCATGAAACAATCAGAGGATGATGAGTTCTTGCCACCGACCCTAAACCGATCCACCAACCCAGTGGTCTGGCCAATGGTCTTGCCTTCCCTGTTGCATCGGGTCGTTCAAACGGTTCGGTCCAGGAACCTCTTTCAATGCGGACAGCATATCGTGGTCGCTATCTCCGGCGGTCCGGATTCCGTCGCCCTGTTGTCGATCCTGCATCGTCTTCGGTCAAGTTGGGACCTGGCCCTCACCGCCGTTCATTGTAACTATGGACTGCGAGGAGTGGAGTCTGAGGCCGACCAACAATTCGTGGAGAATTTCTGCGAAGGGCTCGGAGTGCCGCTCCATGTGCGACGGGTTGGAATCGACGCCGGTAGACGCAAAGACTCACTGCAAGCTGTGGCTCGTGACCTCCGCTATCGGGTGATGCAGGAGATCGCCGACAAGTATAGGGCGGACCGTATCGCCGTCGGCCATACGGCGGACGATCAAGCGGAGACGGTCTTGCTATGGATGCTGCGCGGCGCGGGGCTGACCGGTCTTTCCGGTATGCCGGCGTTTCGCGATAACAAGATTGTTCGGCCTCTCTATGAGACGAAGCGCCAAGAAGTCTTGACGTATCTTCACACGGCAGGGCTGTCATTTCGTGAAGATTCCAGCAATGTCCAGCCGCGGTACTTGCGGAACCGAGTGAGGAAAGAACTGATTCCACTTCTGACGCGGCTCGCCCCTTCCAGCGTGGATGCGCTCTGCAAACTTGCGGATACTTGCAGGGAAGATGATCGTTATCTGGATCAGCAGGCTGATGCCCTTTCATCCTCGGCCGTGAAACAAGACTCTGCCGGAGGTTGGGCAATCGATCGGGGACTTTTCCGGGGGCTTCCGATGGCGCTTCAACGGCGTTGTATCAGAAACCTCTTTCGACAGGCGGACGATCGATTTCGCTCCCCCGGTATCCGAACGGTTGACCGCATCATTCGCTTGGCCTCAAAACGGGGAAGCAGCTCCAGTCTCGACGTGAAGGGAGGACATGTTGCCATCAGCGGCCACGATCTCCGATTTGTTCCGCTTCGTGAAGGAACGAGCTCCCCTGCGAGACCATCCCATGTCAGATGTCAGAAGCTGTTGTCCATACCCGGAGAGATCGTATGGCCTGAAACAGGCCAACGACTTCAGGTACACCAGCAGACAATTGGTTGGATGTGCGGTCCTCTCGGAAAGGATCGAATTCTGGTGGATGCCGATCGAGTGTCTCAGCCGCTGACGGTACGGAACTGGATCCCGGGAGATCGATTTTGTCCCGCCGGCATGGGAGGCCACTCAAAAAAGCTGCAGGATTTTTTCACGGATCTGAAGATACCGATCGCCGCTCGATCGCGCATTCCCTTGGTGGTGGCTCCCGAGGGAATTCTGTGGGTCGTTGGACATCGTCAGGATGATCGTTGGGTACCAACTGTGGCCACGCAACGCTGGTTGGTTTTCACGACTGATCGACGACCTCTCGGGGAAGGAGATTGAGTGAGATGGAACGGATGTTTGGACGTCCGATCGTGACACAGGAGCAAATGCGGAGCCGCATCCGCGAGTTGGGAAAACAGATTAGCGCGGACTATGCCGGGAAAGATCTTGTCCTGGTTGGAGTCTTAAAGGGAGCCTATGCATTTTTTGCCGATCTGGCGCGAGCCATCCGAATTCCGGTACAGGTGGATTTTATCATCGTAACGAGTTACGGAACACAAGCGAAGTCCTCCGGAAAGGTCAAGCTCGTGACCGAGCTCACCGAAAACATCAAAGATAGAGATGTGCTGCTGGTCGAGGATATCGTCGATTCGGGGTTGACGATTCAATATCTTATAAAGGCGTTAGGGAAGCAGAAACCGAGAAGCATCAAAGTCTGTACCCTGCTGAGTAAGTCTGAACGCCGTGTCGTCAATGTGCAGGTTCAGTATATCGGGTTCAGAATACCGAACCAGTACGTCGTCGGTTACGGACTCGATTACCAACAAAAGTACCGTAACCTTCCTTACCTCGCGGTGCTCGATCAGTTGAGTCAGCAAGACGAGTAGAGTTTTCCGACGAGCTGTTGTCAATCTACGTAAGGCTGTGTTAACATCACCACGATTTATGAATACCTTGCGTCCAACGTTGTCGCGAAGGAGAACTGGATGAATTCCCGGGTCAAGAACTTGCTCTTCTGGGTAGTGGTCGGCTTGTTCATGATTCTCCTGTTCAATCTATTCAGTGTGCCGACTCATGCACCTGAAGAAGAAGTCATATTCAGCGATTTCATGGCAAAGCTCGATAAGGGCGATTTTGAAAAAGTCATCATCAAGGGCAATCATATCAGCGGGGTCCTGAAGGACAAGACTCGTATCCGTACCTATTCAGCCGATTATCCTGACCTTGTCAAGGTTCTTCGTGAAAAGGATGTTCAAATCGAGGTTAAACCACCGGATGAGAGTCCGTGGTACATCACGTTCCTTGTCACGTGGGGGCCGTTTATTCTTTTCTTAGGCCTCTGGTTTTTCCTGATGCGTCAGATGCAGATTGGGGGCAACAAGGCTTTGTCCTTCGGGAAAAGCCGCGCCCGTATGCTGACCGAGGAACGAAAGAAGGTCACCTTCTCCGATGTCGCGGGCTGTGACGAGGCGAAAGAGGAAGTACTTGAAATCATTGAGTTCCTTAAAGATCCTCGCAAATTCCAAAAACTTGGCGGACGGATACCCAAGGGAGTGCTCGTCGTCGGCCCTCCAGGAACAGGAAAAACTTTGCTTGCGAAGGCCATCGCTGGGGAAGCCGGGGTGCCGTTCTTTAGCATCAGTGGGTCGGATTTCGTCGAGATGTTTGTAGGTGTCGGTGCCTCGCGGGTGCGTGATTTATTCGAACAAGGGAAGAAGCATGCCCCGTGCATCATTTTCATAGACGAAATCGATGCCGTCGGAAGATTGCGGGGAGCAGGTCTCGGTGGCGGACACGATGAGCGGGAGCAGACCCTCAATCAGTTGCTCGTTGAAATGGACGGTTTCGATACAACCGAGGGCGTCATTCTGGTCGCGGCGACCAATCGCCCCGATGTGCTCGACCCGGCTTTGCTGCGACCTGGACGCTTCGATCGACAGGTGGTGGTGAATCGTCCGGATCTCAAGGGTCGTTCAGAAATCTTGAAAGTCCATACCAAGAAGGTTCCAATTGCCGCGAACGTCGAATTGGAAAAGATTGCCAGGGGGACACCAGGGTTCTCTGGCGCAGACTTGGAAAATCTGGTGAACGAAGCGGCGCTATGGGCGGCTCGCCAGAACAAGAAAGAAGTCGAAAACATCGACTTCGAAATGGCCAAGGATAAGGTCATGATGGGTGCTGAGCGCAAGAGCATGATTCTTACCGAGGAAGAAAAACGGGTTACGGCATACCACGAAGCTGGCCACGCATTGATGGCGAAGCTCCTTCCAGGAACCGATCCTGTTCACAAAGTGACGATCATTCCCAGGGGGCGAGCGCTGGGTGTGACGATGCAGCTGCCGACGGACGATCGGCATAACTATTCCAAAGAGTTTCTCTACAACACGTTGGCGATTTTGATGGGTGGACGCGTTGCAGAAGAACTGGTATTTAAACATGTTACAACCGGAGCTGGCAATGATCTTGAGCGCGCGACCGACCTGGCTCGCAAGATGGTGTGCGAGTGGGGGATGAGCGAGAAATTGGGCCCCCTGACTTTTGGGCAAAAGGAAGATTCGGTGTTTCTCGGACGAGACTTCACCACAAAACGAGATGTCAGCGATCAAGTGGCCCTCGAAATCGATTTGGAAATCAAACGCTTTGTCACGGAAAATTACGAACGCGCGAAACGTGTGCTGACCGAACAGATGACGAGTCTGAAAGCGTTGGCGGAGGCGCTACTTGAAAAAGAAGTGCTCGACGCACCGGAAATTGATCAGATTCTGTTGCAATCCTCCTCTCAAACAGTTCCAGCCTAAATATATTGCGCCAATGGCGCATTGATGGCGGAGCCGTCGTGCCTATGGTGCCGTGTTCGGCGCCGCGTTGTGTCCGGGGTGCTTTCCGGATAACTGGAGCGACGGACTGGATCGTCCTTTCGCCGGTGTAATAGTTGGATCGAACACCACCACAGGGAATCACGGCGCAACAGTGGTTTTCTGCCAGAGGGCAAAACATTCGTTGGGCAGGACGTCCACTCATTATGGGCGTCGTCAACATCACGACGGATTCCTTCTATGATGGAGGACGATATGCCCAGCCTGACCTCGCGCTTGCTCATGCATTGGAGCTGATCGAACAAGGGGCCGACATTGTCGATATCGGCGGGGAATCGACTCGGCCTGGCGCAAGCCCGGTCAGTGAACAGGATGAACTGGCTCAGGTCATCCCGGTCGTTGAAGGTTTGGCTAAGCAGGTGACGATTCCGATTTCAGTCGATACCACGAAGTCGTGCGTGGCTCAGCGCGCCTTGGATGCAGGCGCATCGATCATCAACGATGTGAGTGCCCTACGACATGATCCACAGATGGCCTCCGTGATTGCCCGGTGCGGCGCAGCCGTCGTCCTTATGCACATGCAGGGAACCCCTCAAACGATGCAGTTGGCCCCCCATTATTCAGATGTCGTTGGCGAAGTATCGAAATTTCTTGAAGAACGCATGGAGATCGCCGTTCATGCCGGCATTGCGCGAACCAATATCCTGCTTGATCCAGGATTCGGTTTTGGTAAGCTGGTGCACCATAATCTGGAGCTTCTGAGGGGGCTGCCATCCTTGACGGCGCTGAACCGTCCGCTGCTGGTTGGTCTGTCTCGGAAGGGATTCATCGGGCGCATTGTGGAGAAATCCGTTGTTCACCGAGAATGGGGGACCGCAGCGGCGGTGGCATTGGCGGTCGACCGCGGCGCTCACATTGTTCGGGTCCATGATGTTGCGATGATGATCGACGTAGTCAAGATGGCGGCGGCGCTGAATCCATGCTGGTCATCTTGGGGACAGGAGCATGATGCGTAAATTATTTGGAACCGACGGGGTTCGAGGCGTGGCCAACCTCGATCCCATGACCAGTGAAATGGCGATGCAGCTCGGACGAGCCGCCGCCCACATTTTCATGCGAAGAGCGGGCCGTCATCAGATTGTGATTGGGAAGGACACCCGTATCTCTGGCTACATGCTGGAATCGGCGTTAATGGCGGGAATCTGCTCGATGGGCGTCGATGTGTTGTTAGTCGGCCCGATGCCGACGCCGGCGATCGCATTTTTGACCAGAAGTCTACGGGCGGACGCCGGGGTGGTCATTTCCGCGTCGCACAACCCGTATCAAGACAACGGAATCAAGTTCTTTTCAAGCGATGGGTTCAAGCTTCCGGACGAAGTGGAGGCTCGTATCGAAGAACTGATCGTGTCCGATGAAATCCGTCATCTTCGGCCAACGGCCGATCTCATAGGCAAAGCCTATCGCATTGACGATGCAGAGGGACGCTATATTGAATTCGCGAAGCGGTCGTTACCCAAAGACTTGGATTTTCAAGGGCTGAAGCTCGTTGTGGATTGCGCCAATGGTGCCGCGTACAAGGTGGCTCCGACAGTTCTCAGGGAATTGGGAGCCACGGTTGAAGTGATCGGCAATAAACCGGACGGGATGAATATCAATGCCGGTTGCGGCGCTGTCCATCCGGAACTGTTACAAGAGTCGGTACGCCGTTACAAAGCAGATGTCGGTATCGCCTTGGATGGTGATGCCGATCGGGCCGTTTTCGTCTGTGAACAGGGAATGATCATCGACGGGGATCATGTTATGGCGGCCTTGGCCCTGGATCTTCATCGAAACGGGCTCTTAGCCAAGCAGACTTTGGTCGGAACCGTGATGAGCAACTTTGGGCTGGAGCTGTCCATGTCGAAAGCAGGCGTCAAACTGATTCGAACGCCGGTCGGCGATCGGTACCTGCTCGAGCGAATGTTGGCGGAAGGATATAACTTTGGAGGAGAACAGTCAGGACACTTCATATTCCTTGACCATAACACCACGGGGGATGGCCTTATCTCGGCTTTACAGATGTTGTCCTTGGTGAAGCGAACCAAGAAACCGTTATCCGAGTTGGCCATGGCGATGACCGCTGTTCCGCAAGTGTTGGTGAATGTGCATGTCACGAAGAAGCCGCAATTGGAATCGATTCCAGACATTGATCGTGCCATACAAGAAAGTGAACGTCGCCTGAACGGGTGTGGACGGGTGCTCATCAGGTATTCAGGGACTGAGCCGCTGCTACGCATCATGGTGGAAGGAGAACAGTCCACCATGGTCAAGGAAATGGCCGAGGATCTTGCCAGGGTCGTACGAAAACATATCGGTTGAGCGTGCTCTCTCCTGGACATGAGGGAAGCTCATGCTCCCGTCCCTCGCGGCAATGTTTTTCCTCGGACTGCTGTGCGGAGCACAGTTCTCCTTTTTCCCGTTCTCCGTGCTCGTTCTGTTAGCTGGCATCGCCGTTGTATTCGGCATTCTTGAACGAATCGGTTCTATCGATCAGCCTTCCGCACTACTCCTGTATTCCGGCCTTCTCTTCGGAGCAG
Organism: Nitrospira sp. SG-bin1; assembly: GCA_002083365.1. NCBI lineage: Bacteria > Pseudomonadati > Nitrospirota > Nitrospiria > Nitrospirales > Nitrospiraceae > Nitrospira > Nitrospira sp. SG-bin1. The sequence continues at coordinate 18,443 of LVWS01000020.1, forward strand.
TGTATTGGAGTGTCACCACTCCAACCCCGGTGTCTTCCCCGATACCGCCGCCTCTTCATGAGACCGTTCAAACTCCGGTCGTCGGTCGAGTCATGGCTCCCGTTCAGCACGGTGTAGGGCGTCAGACGATCGTGGTTCAGACGGATGGACCGAATTCTGAGCCAAGGCGCATCCGCCTCGTATGGCGCGATCCGGGCATCATGCTTTACCACGGTGACCGGATTTCGTTTCGGGGCAAACTTCACCCTCCACGAGGATCGTTGAATCCTGGTGGATTCGACTATGCCGCTTATATGGAGCATCAGGGTATCGACTTCCTCACGACCGTGACCGGTGCGCAGGCGGTGACGCTGGTAGATGCGGGGTCTCGAATGGGCTTGTGGATCGTATGGAACCGGATTGATCATTGGAGAGCCAAGGTACGTTCAGCCGCTATCAACACATTGAGCCAGCCCGCGCGAGGGCTCTTCCTCGGCATGATCATCGGCGAACGAGGCTATCTCGAACCCGAACTCCAAGATTGGTTCATGGTGACAGGGACAGTCCACCTGCTTTCTATCTCCGGTTCACATCTTGGGCTGGTGGCCATCGTGGTGTTTTGGATTGCAAAACGACTTGTTCTCGGACTTCCCTCCACGCTGTTGTTGACGCTATCGCGAACGGTCACGCCGTCGAAGATTGCCATCCTGTTCGCCTGGCCTGCGGTCGCTCTCTATGCGTCGCTCGCGGGAGCCGAGTTGGCGACCATGCGTTCGCTCGTGATGATCACGTTGGCCATGACCGCCATGTGGATTGGCCATGAACGTCATCTTGGTCATGCGATGGCTGCGGCCCTGTTGGCGATTCTCTTACACGAGCCCCGGGCGATCTTTGACATTTCCTTTCAACTCTCTTTTCTCTCCGTGCTCGTGATGATCAGAATGATTGTATTCACACACCTACGGGAGGCCGATGTTGACAGTCGGTTAGGAGACCGCTTTATGCGTCAGGTGCTCATCGCGCTGTCGATGAGTGCGGCTGTGACCGTGGCGACCTTCCCCATGGTTGCGTTCTACTTCAATCAGGTTCCGTGGATGGGGATCATCACCAATCTGATTGCCGTTCCATTTACCGGTATTCTCTTGGTACCCGTGGGACTACTTGCGGCTCTGTGGACGATCATGACAGGGGCTGAATCTTTGATCGGTGGATCAGCGATAGAGCAATTGTTCGGGTTGATGGTTCTGGGGTTACAGTGGTGTGCCCGATTCCCAGGGGTGGAATGGTATGTGGCCGCACCGTCAATACCGGCCATCGCCCTGTTTTATGTCGGGTTGCTTGTGGCAAGTTTTCGGACAACACTGTGGCGAATCCGAGTAGCGGGCGCCGTCTTGACGATAGTGTTGATCGGTTGGTGGTTGAGCCCCACGGTCTCGCGAGCCGACGGTGATCGTTGGCGCGTGACATTCCTTGATGTCGGACAGGGAGATAGTGCCGTTGTCGAGTTGCCGGATGGTCAGACTGTATTGATCGACGGGGGAGCTCGATATGAACGATTTGATATGGGGAAAAACGTGGTTGCACCGTTTCTTTGGAGCCGAAGGGTTCATCATATTGCCCACGTCATCGGGACTCACCGGCAACTTGATCACGTCGGTGGGTTGGTTTGGATACTCCGGCATATGTCGGTTGGACGATACTGGGATGGAGGGGTAGAGCGATCTGAGAAATTCATTGCGGACCTTCAAAGCACCGTTCAGGATCGACAGATCGAGCAACACACCGCCGTGCGTGGCCAGGACCTGGTTCAGTCCGGTCTGTGCCGCCTCAGCATTCTCAATCCACCAGACGCCTCGGCGATCCGTGAACCGACTCGGCTCTCTAGCGGGACTACATTGAACAATCTGTCCATCGTCTCGCGACTCCAATGTGGAATCCATTCCATTCTTTTTGCGGCCGACATTGAAACAGCTGGACTGAAGCAATTGAATGAAGAGGGGTACCAACCGGTAACTATGCTCAAGGTGCCTCATCACGGAGCGCGCAGCTCGCTGGATCGGGATTGGCTTGAGCACATCCGCCCGCGGTATGCAGTCGTTTCAGTCGGTGCCGGCAATCCTTATGGACATCCGGCGGAGTCCGTACTGCAAGCCTATCAAGACCTACGTAGTACAGTGTTTCGGACGGACCGGGATGGAGCGATCTGGGTCACAGGACGGCTTTCAACATCCGAGTTCACGGTAAGCCGGATGCGAGATCTCATTCTTCAACCGGTTGACGTTCCTCATTGCTTGTGGCGTTGCGAGAGGTTGAATTGGCATAGGCTTTTTCTCCAACTCTCTTAACAAGAATGGTTCCCCCCCGCTCTCCTAGCCCCATCCTCTGGAGCTGTTCCTTTTCTGTACAAGACTGGTAATGGATGACAGTTTTTGGCTCTTTCTTGTAGGAATGCTGGAAAAACATAGCAAAAGCATCAACATTTTCGCATCGTTATCGAGATGCTAGCAAGGCATAGCATGTGCAGAAGTTCCATGCCGGACCGGTATGTTGTTCACATGGAGTCGCGATCATGCCTAAGCTTGTTCGCATCGTTGTTCAGCTTCCTGTCGAGTTGAAGGAGCAGCTCGACGCCCTCAAACAACAGGGATACACGACAAGTGGCTTTATCCGTGCCACGTTGGAGCGGGAGCTGAATAAGCTTGGCTCACAATCGGATTCTGCCATGAAAAAAGTTGTGGGTAAGTAAGGCCATAATGCACCGGAGCCATGGGAGCACACACTGGGGTGGCACGACTTTCTGACCTGATCCGAGAGCGCGTACCTGATTCGCAGCGTGAAGGTCCGGCCTCCCCGCAGGGCGCCGCATCTCTGCCTGCCGCCCGTGCATGGTGTGCTTCGGCGCGGCAGGAGTTAAAGAAAATCAAAGAAGCGGTATGTTCAAACAAGAGTCCGCATCTCGGGGCATGTCTTGATCTTGCCCGACACTTGGTGCCGCTTCTCCATCACGGCGACGAACTCGTCAGATGGGCGTTGGATGGCCGGACCGAGGACTATGTGTTGGACAATGCATTGCACGTCGCTGTCTTGGGAGCAAAAGTGGGAGTAGGGCTGCAGTACTCGCAGGATGATTTGGAGCAGTTGGTGGTGGCCGGTCTCCTGCACGACATCGGTATGTGGACCCTTCCCGTGTCACTCGTCGAAAAGAAAGAGGCGCTGTCTGAGGACGAGCGGGATGTCTTGCGTACCCATCCCGAACGAGGCCGCCGGATTCTGGCCAATCACGGTGGTGTGTGGGAATGGGTTTCGACGGTCAGTGCTCAAGAGCATGAACGGTGGGATGGAAGCGGATATCCCTGTCGTCTAAAAGAAAAGCAAATTGTCGAGCCGGCGCAGATTATTGGAATGGCCGACACATTGGACGCCATGGTGACGATAAGGCCGTATCGTACCCGTCTCACGCCTCATCAGGCAGTCCGTGAACTCCTTATCCATACCAAGACGAAGTTTTCTCTACGTGTGTTGAAGGGGTTGGGCGATCAGATCACGCTCTATCCCGTGGGAACCCATGTGCGCCTCAATACCGGGGAGAACGGAACGGTGACAAGGGTCAATCCGCGCCATCCCCTCCGGCCCGTGGTGACGATGGCGAAGTTCGGCGAATCGAATGAGATGGATTTGTCCCTTCGTTCGTCAGGACACATTGTGGAAGTTCTGCAAACCACGAGTGCCTCGTAGGGAGAAGCGGTATGCGGAGACTTCGGAAAGAGCTGGGAGTTGTCGGTGTATTGCTCGTGGGGGTCGGTCTCCTGCTGCTGGGTGGTTGTCGAAATCCTGGACAATCGACGTTGCCTCCCTCGGCAGTGAATTCCGTTCCCCATGCGTTCCCTCCCTTGCCGAAAGGCGATGTGTATGCAGATGAGACGGTTCCGACTGCGGATACACCGATTGAAACGGGGGATACGCTGGAAATCGTCATTCGGAGAGGGGCGGGCGAAGAAAAGTACAGCAGCCTGGTACGCGAGAACGGATCCGCCTCCGTCGGATTCATGGAAGTCGATGTCGGAGGAGTCACCGTGGCTGAGGCCGAACGGCGCGTACAAGAGGCGGCCAGGCCCTTTATGAGGGAGCCTCGAGTTCAGATTGCGCTCAAGAAGAAGCTGCTCAAGCTCAAGCGAGTCTTCGTCTTTGGAGACGTCAAAAAACCGGGGATGATTCCCATGGCTCGGAATATGACGGTTCTGCAGGCATTAGCCGCCGCAGATAACTTTCAAGAGACGGCACTGTTGGAAGAGATTCGTGTGGTTCGCGGGGGCGATCTTGCCAAGCCGCAAATTCTGACGGCGGATCTGGCGCGTGTGTTCACGTACGGGGATCTGTCACGAAACATTCCACTTGAGGAAAACGATGTCATTTTTGTCCCGCGCGAACAATTGGGAGATGCAAGGGAGGCGGCGTTGAAGATCATGCCCATACTTCAAGTGGCCATCATGCCGATTTATCCGGCCTATCTGCTTCCTGCATTGACCACGTTTAAGCCGTAGAGTGGCGACGGGAGACGCAGGCGACGCATGGCACAGTACGAACTGAACGTCATCGACTACTGGCTGATCCTCAAGAAACGCAAGTACCTGATCTTGCTTGCCACCGTCATGGTGGTGTTGTTCACATTCCTTTTTTCGGAACTGCTCAAACCGAGTCCGATTTACGAGGCCACTGCGAGGGTGAAATTTGAGCGCAGCACGACGATGGCGCAGCAACTCTTGGAGTCCTTGTCCTATTCCAACTTGAACGATCTGGGAACTCAAATCGAATTCATCCGAAGCTTCCCCGTCATGGAACGTGTGGCGGTTGATCTTGGGCGAGTGACCCGCGACGCATCTGATGAAGAAAAGCGTTCCGCGGCTTACTTGAACATCGTCTACAACCTCGGGCAGGAAATTACGGCGCAACGCGAAGGGGATACCAACATCATCCGTATTTCGGCCGCTTCGGATCTGCCGGAACAGGCGGAACGGATGGCCAATTCCGCAGCGACGGCCTACCGTGTGGAAAATATCGCCACGCGTAATCGACTTGTCACCGAATCAAGACGGTTCGTCGAAGAACAACTGGATAATTTGGAGAAGCATCTCAATGATTCCGAAGAAGCGCTGCGAGCATTTAAGGAAAAAGAGGGGCAGGTGTTTCTTTCGGATGAAGCCCGAGCGGCGTTGGACACCTTCACGAAACTTGAGGAGCAGTATAACGAGGTCATGCGTAAACGGGCCGAAGGTGAGCGCCAAATCGATGTCTTGAAACGGTCGGATGCCGTCATCGGTAATCAGACCGGGCGGATTTTCACGGAAGAGCAGAATGCACTCCTTACGATACTGAATCAACGGCTGTTGGACCTGATTCAAGAGCGAGACACGCTGCTCATCAATTACACGAACGATCATCCGCAAGTGACCGAGCAACAAAAGAAGATCGACAACGTGAAGTCCGAGATGATTCAGGAGCTGAAATCGAAGGTAACCACCCTTATTGATCGGGAGGATGCGCTGCGAGAACAGCGCGATCACTATCGACAGCGGTATCTCGGGTATCCTCGTGCCGCGATTCACATGAGTCGCTTGGAACGCGAAGTGAAGGTCAATACGGATCTCCTGGCGACCCTGAAGGCCAAGCATCAGGAACTGTTGATTAAAGGGGCGGAGCGGATTGAAGAGGTGACGATGATCGCCCCCGCCATGACGCCATCGGATCCCATCAATGCCTCGAACACGGCATTGAACCTGATGGTCGGATCCCTAATGGGATGCTTCCTTGGCATCGTACTCGCCTTCGGCAGAGAATCGTTCGACACGTCCATAGGCACCATCGAAGGCGTCGAAGAGTTTCTTAAAGTTCCTGTCTTGGGAATCATTCCCCAGTTTGACCATACGGTGCTCAAAGACATGGCCCTGGAGGCTCTGCCTCACGATACACCGCCGTCCGTGGTGGACAGTGTCTCGAAACTGATTTGCCTGCTGGATCCGAAGTCCGTTGTGTCGGAAAGCCTGCGCTCGCTTCGGACAAACATCCAATTCGCCAGCCTGGATCGCAAGGTCAAATCCATTATTTTCACCAGCGCGGCATTGGGCGAGGGCAAGAGTACCTGCGTCATCAACCTGGCGATCACCATGGCACAAGAAGGCATGAAGGTGCTGTTGGTGGACGCCGATCTCCGCAAGCCCATCGTGCATCAACGACTCGGGCTGGACCGTGAGCCTGGCTTAGTCGACGCATTGCTTGGGACCACATCATGGCGATCGTATGTCCGCTCGGCCACAGATCTCATGCTCGGGGCTGTCGGAGTCGATCGAATCATGAATACACCGGGGTTGGACAACCTTCATGTTCTGACCAGCGGATCAGAGTCAGAGAACCCAAACGAGTTCTTGAACATCAATAAGATCAAAACGCTGATTTCAGAGATGCAGGAAGACTACGACATCGTGTTGATCGATACGCCGCCCATTCTTCCCGTCACCGACGCGGTAGCCTTCAGCTCACGTGTGGACGGGACTATTTTGGTGTACCAGGTCGGCAGAATCGGGCGCAACGCGCTTAAGCGTGCAAAGTTCCTGCTCGACCATGCCCAAGCGAATGTCCTCGGGGTGGTCTTGACCAACGTGAAGTCGGAAGTGACACCGGATTACGGACTCTATCGGTACGAGTACCGGTAACCCGACGGAGGAGCCTCCGTGTCATGCAGCAAGCCGCCATCAGTCCCCAAGACAGCCTGGTCGTCACCGTACTCGCCGCCGCCATCGCATTAGGCCTCACATTTACGACTCCCACCGTAGGCATGCAAGCGGTCGCGGGCTTTCTGATCGTGCTGACGGCCTTCACCTCCGTATCCGCTGCTCTGTATCTGCTGATTGCCTCCATGCTGTTGTCTCCAGAGGTTGCCATCGGACGGATCGAAGGCCGTGGTGTCGGCGGGCGAGAGCTGTCGTTTCGCATGGACGATGTTCTGTTAGCCATTATCGGAGTCAGTTGGGTGGTGAAGAACATCATCTATCGTGAACTGGCGTTGTTTCGCGACACACCGCTCAACCGTCCCATCGCCGCCTACATGGTGATCTGCGTCGTCTCAACGTTAGTGGGCGTCCTCAACGGGCATGTCAGGCCGATGACCGGGTTTTTATTTGTGCTGAAGTACTTCGAGTATTTCTTCGTGTTTTTTATGGTCGTCAATCATGTGCGATCTCAACGACAAGTGGTCGGGCTGGTGGTCGCCCTTCTTGCCGTCGGTCTGATCGTCAGCTTGTACGCCATTTCACAGATACCGAGCGGCCAGCGTGCCTCAGCGCCTTTTGAGGGCGACATCGGAGAACCGAATACGTTGGGCGGTTATTTGGTGTTTCTCCTCGCCATCATGACCGGACTTCTGCTGCATGTGCAGTTTGGCCCGATTCGGGTGGCATTGTTAGTGCTCAGTGGTTTTGCCGTGTTGGCTTTAATGGCCACCTTGTCGCGCTCGTCGTACCTGGCCGGTGGTGTTTTGCTGGCAGCGGTGGGATTGACTCAGTGGAGACGCCCGCGCGTCCTCACGGTCCTGCTCATTACCATCATGCTCATTCCTTTACTGGCTCCGGCGAACGTGAAACAACGTGTCAATGAAACGTTCTTCGGGCGTCAATATGGCGGAGAGATCAAGGTGGGGAACGTGGGATTGGACCTTTCGACCACGGAACGATTGAAATCCTGGGCCTACGTGCTCAAGGACTGGGTTCATGATCCGATTCTCGGGCGAGGAATCACCGGCTATGCGTGGGCCGATGCCCAATACGTCAAAATCATCGGAGAGACCGGTCTGGCTGGGTTAGTGGCCTTTGGTTTCATCATCTACCGTCTTTGGCGCTGTGCGCGCGAGTCGTTCATGTCTCAAACCGATTCCTTCGCCAAGGGATTGGCCCATGGGTTTCTCCTGGGCCTGATCGCCATGCTGGCCCATGGGATCGGAGCCAATACGTTCATCATCATCCGAATCATGGAGCCGTTTTGGCTTTGTGCCGGATTGGTCATGGTATTGCCGACCTTGTCGGTGCAGGCGGAGTCACCGATCACGCCTCAGGAGGCCGTGTGACCTGGTTTTTCTTTTGTTATTGGTATGAACCCGATGCCCCGCAGGATCCGGTGGGACTCGTACGAATCTGGACGTTGGCCGATGCTCTGACAAAAGCAGGGGACCGCGTGACGGTTTTTCCGCCTCGCTATCGATCGGCATTGATACAACGGGCTTGCGCCATCATTCCAATTCATCTGCTCCATCTGCCGCTGATGCGTCCGCTGTCCTATGCGGTGTTGTCGTTCGTGCGTGGGCTGATACGAGCGTTCGTGACCAAGCCGGATATCGTGTATTACCGATGGATGGACAGCCCGCATGCATGGCTCTTGGCAAAATCACTCAGCGTGCCATGCGTGTGCGAGGTCAACGGCGAACCGGTTCCTCCATGGCCTGACGGTCGAAAGACGTTTGTACGAGGGCTCAAGCATCTGTTCGCTCAGCTCACGTTGAAACGGTGCGATCGCATTGTTGTGCTGACGGAAGGGCTACGAGTATTGCTTCAGGAACGCTACGGGGTCCCTCACGACCGGATCCTCGTGCTTCCGAGTGGTACCGATGTCCAACGGTTTGTCTCACGAGATGCGACAGCGTGCCGCCTGGAACTGGGTCTCTCGCCGGAGCGTCCCTACATTGGGTTCATTGGAAGCGTCTATCGATACCAAGGTTTGCGGTGCTTGCTCGATTCGATGACGATGGTCAAGCAAGCCTATCCCGCCGCTGAGCTTTTGCTTGTGGGGGACGGTGAGGCGACGGAAGAGCTGAAGCAACAGGCCAAGAAAATGGGGTTGGAGGGCAGTATTACCTGGGCCGGTCGAATCCCGTACGGGGAGGTGCCGACGTGGATCGGTGCGATGACCGTCTGTGTCGCACCATTCCGCGGGGATCGAGGCGAAACGTCGCCGGTGAAACTCTTTGACTATTTGGCCTGTCATCGTCCGGTAGTGGCCAGCGCGATCCCGAGTGTCGTCTCGATCTTTACCGCAGATAGTGGGGTGCGGCTTGTCCGACCGGACGATGCTCGTCTGCTGGCCGATGCGATCCTGGTCCTCTTGAATGATCCGACCCTGTGTGGATCGTTGGGTAGACAGGGGCGCCAATTTATTGAAGAGCGGTTCTCATGGATGGCCATCGCCAAGCGGCTTCGACAATGGGTGAGCGAAGACCTTGGAGTCATGCGGCATGCACATTCTCACGTATTGTGATGAAGACATCGGGGTGGCGGCCGGTGGTTCCCGGCAAGTGGTGGAACTTGTCAAGGCTCTCGCATTGAAGGGGCACGAAATCACCGTCGTGGCTCCGGAGCCTCAACGACCACGGCCCTCCGTTCCTATTCTGACGAAGGTCCAGACTGCGTTCGTTCCAGTTGTGCGGTGGGGAGGGCTGCGTCCGGTTTCTTTTCTCTATGGTTCAATGCGGATACTTGAACAGCTTCTGCGCACAAGGCGTCCTGATCTGCTGCTGTGGTTCGATTCGCCGGGTCAGATGGCTCCGCTCTGGGCGCTGAGGCGCGGCACTTGTCCTGTCGTGTATTTCGTCAATGGACTTCCTCTCGAGGAAGTGCGAGGGGTGTGGCGTCACCCACCATTTCGCGGTCTCCTGTCGTATGGGCTTCGGCTTGCGTCCCGAAAGGCGAAGGCCTTGGTGAGCGTGTGCCCGGAAGTGTTGACCGGTCTCGGCAAACTTGAACCTATCCGCACCAAGCCATGTGTCGTGATCAGGAATGGAGCTGATCCGCACATTTTTTTCCCTCAATCGCACGAGAAAAGCAGGGCAGAACTCGGCCTCTCTTCACCGGGACCCTATATTGGATTTGTCGGAGGGTTTTTCCCATGGCATGGCTTGGAAACATTGATCGAGGCCATGGCCATCGTCGCAAAGTCATTTGCCTCGGTTCAATGTCTCCTTGTCGGCGATGGACCGACCAGGAAACGTCTGGAAGAGTTCGTTCGGGAGTTACGACTTTCGGCGCACGTTCATTTTCCGGGGCGTGCCGACTTCGATATGGTTCCAACGTGGATTGCCGCTTTCGATGTCTGCGTCGTGCTGCACCGCCAGACTCGTTCCTATCCGGGCGATTCGATGAAGTTGTGGGAATACTTGGCTTGCGGGCGTCCGGTCGTCGCGACGGCTGGACCAGGGTATGGGGAGACGGTCGAGGAGTTGCACTGTGGTGTATCGGTCAAGCCCGATAATCCCGACGATCTTGCCCGTCACCTGCTGTGTCTCTTGGACGATCGTCCTCTCCGTACCGGCATGGGGGAACGGGGGCGAACGGCGGTGATTCGGCGCCACACGTGGTCGGCCCGGGCCGCTCAGCTTGAACAGGTGTGTTATCACGCGATCGCGCCATGAACGCGGCGGCGTAAATCCATCACGGTTTTAAAGACAATGGCGGACTTGTCGGCGAAGGGCATCCAGGATTCTCAATTGACCGCGGTGCGCTTGCGCCATCGGATTCTCCATGCCGGCTGGTGGGCAGGGGGAGGATTCCTGCTCGATAAAGTCATTGCAGCTGTTCAATTAGCGGTACTCGTGAGAATTTTGACTCCTGCCGATTTCGGTGTCATGGCCGCATCTGCCGCCGTCTTGCTGGCGATACTCACGATCAGCGAGTTGGGGCTGGATTCAGCCCTTATTGCCAAGGAGAGCGTCAGCGAAGAAGATCTCACCGCGGCTTGGACGCTTTCGATCGGCAGAGGGCTTGTGATGGCGGCCATCATCTGGATCCTGGCAGGGGTGATCGGAGAGGCTATGCGCATGCCGGCGTTGGAGGCTCTACTGCGTGTCCATGCATGGGCCCTGATCATCCAAGGCCTCCAAAGCCCGGCAGTGGCGCTCATGATGAAGAAACTGGATGTGCGCCAACGAGTAGCGCTCGACATCGTCCGGCGTATCACTGAAGCCGTGGTTACGCTGACGATCGCCATCCTCTATCGATCAGTTTGGGCCTTGGTCATCGGACAACTGGCCGGCTTGGCAATGGGGAGCCTCTTATCGTTTCGAATCGCGCCGCTTCGTCTCAGTTCGTCCATCCCTCGATCGGCGTTCTCCTATTTCGTTCAATACGGCAGACATCTCAACCTGACCACGATATGCGCCTTCGTCGTCATGACCGGGGGGGAACTGGTGATCGGTCGTCTCTTGGGACCGGAAGAGTTGGGATTGTATCAGGTGGCGCTGGCCATTCCGCTCTTGATCGGCGCCCGCGCCACGGCGCTTATGCAGCAGATCAGCGTACCGACTTATGCTTCGTTGCAACGGGATCAGTTCGGTTTGCTCCGTGTGTTCGATCTGCAGATGGGACTTATCGGCATCGTTTATATCCCACTTGCCGTCGCCATGGGTACCTTGGCGCCCATCATGGTCCCGATTGTGTTCGGTGCGCAATGGACCGGCATCAGCGATTCGCTGCAAGTGCTTTGTCTTTATGCCGTCTGTGCCGGTTATGCCAGTGTCATGGCTTCATTGCACTATGGTCTGGGACGTCCCGATCTTCAGATGAGAAGCTGGTGTGCCCAGTGTGCGCTGTACGCGACGATGATCATTCCGCTGACGGTGTCATTCGGAGTGTTCGGCGCAGCCGTCGCACTGACGGCTAGTTATGGTTTAGGCCTGGCTATGCAGCTGATAGACACGAGTCGACTTCTTGGTGCTTCGGTCCATGAGACATTTGTGTCGCTTGGGCGAACGGGACTCATCGGCCTCTTGGCCGGTGGATTGCTGTGGGTTGGAGCCGCTCAGGAGCATGTTCCCATTCTCTGGACGCCGAAGATCGTAGCCGTGGTAATGGCGGGAATCTTTGGTTGGTACCTCTGGCGGATCGAGCGCCCACGCCTCCTGACATTGTGGAATCGACAATCACAGGCAGGGGTGTAATGCCCGACGGCTCCATGGATCTATCGGTTGCGATCGTGAGCTACAACACCAGAGCGCTCACGCTTGATTGCCTCAGATCGGTATTCAAGTCCGTGGGTGAGATCCGGTTCGAGGTCATCGTCGTTGATAACGATTCCGAAGACGCGACGGTGGATGCCATTCGAACCAGCTATCCCATGGTGCGCCTCATCGTGAATCACGAGAACCGAGGGTTCTCGAAGGCCGTCAATCAGGCGGTGGCGGTGAGTAGGGGACGGCATCTTCTCATGTTGAACAGCGATACAGTGGTACGGCGGATGGCGTTGGATCGGATGGTGGCGTGCCTCGACGGAGATTCGAAGATCGGCGCCGTGGGGTGCAAACAATGGACGGGGGATGGTCAACTGTACCAATCCTGTTTCCCGTTCCCCTCGGTACGGGATCATCTCATCCATGCATCCTTCTTTCAAAAATGTGCTCCTGCCTGGCAAGGGGTATTGGCGGCCAGCCAGGTCATCGATTGCGCGACATCACAGGATGTGGACTGGATCAACGGAGCTTGTTTGATGGTCCGGACCGATCTGATGAGGGCGTGCGGCGGATTGGACGAAGGCTACTTCATGTATTTTGAAGATGTGGATCTGTGCCGGGCGATTCATCGTCGTGGCTATCACGTGCGACACTTGGCCGACGCGGACATTGTGCATTTGATCGGCCGGAGCGGAGAACGCGATCGTGCCAGACTGAATTTTGTGTGGGAGTTTAGTCGAATCCGATACGTGGAAAAGCATTTTCCGCCGTCCAAGCGGTGGATCATGAAAGTTTGGATCGCCGTCGGCGCGGTCGTGCGATCGATCGCTGCGGTCAGCCGTCACTCGACGGTTCCGAATGACCGATCACTCAACATGTATGTGTCGATCGTCCGACGTCTATGGCAAGGCGAACGGACGATCAAGTCTGAGCCTGCGTGGATCGGGCCGGGCAGTGGATAAGGGGGAATAGGTGGAGCGAAGGACCGCCTGTCCGACCGACACACAACATGTTGTGAATCTTTCAGGGTATGTGTGGGCGGCTCGCCAGCTTGCTCCGCTGGGACAGCGGTGCATCCTAGACCTTTCATGCGGCACCGGCTATGGCAGCGACTATTTGGGCGCCTGTGCGGCCGGTCGAATCGTGGGGATCGATTGTGCTCCGGACGTCGTCGCCAAGAGTCGGTCGGACTATCCTCGGTCGAATGTGGCGTTTCTTGCGATGGACGCTTGTGCGCTCGCGTTTCACGATGCGTCTTTTGACGGCATCGTGTCACAAGACACCATTGAGCATGTTCAGGATGAGAACCGATTCGTTTCCGAGTTGACTCGGGTCCTGAAACCGAACGGCATACTCGTCATATTTACGCCGCATGGAAAGGGACGTGGTGTGATCCCCACGGATCCATACCATATTCGTGAGTATACGCTGAACGAATTTCAGGCGCTCCTGCGGCCGCACTTCTCGACGATTCGCTGGTACGGACGACGTCAAGGGGATCGTCTCCAGAGCGTGGAACGTTCCATGGATGCCCTGCGTAATTGGGACCCTGCGGGAGTCCGTGCTTGTGTGCCACGACCAGTTCGGCACTGGCTTGGAAGCGTGCTGAGCCGATTACAGGGAGGGCCTGCCTTACATGAAATCGTTCCCGACGATATCGAATATCGTGAAGGGGTCGCCGCCGACACCAATTTGATCGGGGTCTGTATCAAATGAAGCTTTCTGATTGTTCAAACACGAGAACGCCTTGGATGGTCGTTTTCTCAGCCATGGTAGTCGGTCTATTCGCCCGAGCCTGGGTCATGGAGCATGCCAAGGGCCATGCTTTTGCGGTCGATCAATTATTCGATGCCTTGGCATGGAATCTGGTGGTCCTGCATCAGTTCACGCTCGATGGAATCAATCCGGCGGCGCACGTAGGCCCTCTCTATCCGGCGGTACTCGCGTGTTTTTATATCGTGGTGGGTCATCGCCCCGAATGGGTTCCCCTTCTGCACGTGTTCTTCGATCTTGGCACCGCTTGGTGCATCTATCGAGCCGCGACAGCCTTGTGGGGATCAAAGATCGGAGCATGGACTGCATGCGTCGTGTTCCTCTATCCCGCCTATTGGACCTATGATCCGAGGATTCGGACCGAAGCGCTCCTCACGTTTCTCATGAGTGGCTGGCTTTGGGCTACCCTCATATGTGTTCAAAATCCATCCAGGTGTCGCTATGCATTGGTGGGTCTTGGAGCTGGTCTCACGATCTTATGTAAACCAGTGGTGCTGGTTCTGGCGATATTACTAGGTGGGCTTATCTGGATTGGCTCAGGGCATCTCGTACACAAGATCGGCTATGCCATGGTATATGGCGCAACGTGTCTCATGCTGGTGGTTCCATGGACCCTCAGGAATTATGTTGAATTTGATCGCATCGTCCCTGTCTCGGCTGGGTTTGGGGCGGGATTGTGGATGGGGAGCGATCCGGTCTCACGAGGGAGCTGGCCGATGCCGGAGAAACAAGAACAGGCCATCTGGGAACGTGCCGGCATCACGCCGCTTTCCCATGCACATGCGATGTACGACGTATACACAGACCGACAGTTGCGTGAAAAGGGCATGAAGCGAATCGCAGCCGATCCGATGGGCTATATCGGGTTGATCGCCACAAGAGTGTGGGATTTCTGGATCGGAAATTCGTGGTACTTGACCGGAGAAGCGCAGGGGGTGGCGTCGGGGTTACGAAAGGACGCGGCGGAGCGAGGATGGATCGTGGCGCTCTACAGCCTGGTCAAACGTCTACTGCTCGTGCCCGGTTTGATCGTGACGGCGGCGTGCGGTGCCTGGGTGTATCGAGCGCGATGGCGGGAGCTTCTGCCTCTTTATCTTTTTCCCATTGGACTCACGGCCGGGTATGTTCCGTTCACCGTGGAGGCCGGCCGCTATGCCCTACCCGTATTGCCGTGTTTCATGATGCTTTCGGTGGCGTTGGTGTCGCGATGGAGGGCCGTTCAATCATTTCTTGTGCATAGACAGGCTGTTCCACAAACTACGAGCGTGTGATGGCCTACGAACTGACCAGGCATCGGTTTGTCGAACTTTTGAGAACATACCATCCGTCTTCTTATGAAACGTTTGGACAAGATGACACACGCTTCACGATTCCGATGCACCATGCGATGAAATGCCGCGACCGATTACATGTGGCGCTGAAAAGCGGCTTGCGCAGATTGGCGTCCCAGCAACAAACGATCGTCGATCTGGGACCGTTTCCTGGGAGTCTGTTGCGAATCTTGCGTCGACTGGACTACACGCGCAAAGCCCGATTGTTTGGCGCTGGTTTGATGATCTCAGACGAGTTCGCTCACTTTATGCAGCGTGATGTGGACGCGGACATTCTCACCGTCAATCTCGATCCGGCCGGAGGCCAGTTTCAGGGAAAAGGGTATGCCGAAAAAGTGCCGCTGCCGGACAATTCGGTGCAGCTCGTGTTCGCCCTCGAAATCATCGAGCACCTCACCTCGCCGGTTCATTTGCTCGCGGAGGCCTATCGCATAGTGCCATCAGGCGGGCATGTGGTGATCACGACTCCGAATGTGACGCGGATCGGGAACGTGTTCAAGCTTCTCATCGGTCGGACGCCGAACGACCGCCTGGCTCCGCCGGGATACAACAATCCGGATGACGAGTGGAGACCCCATGTCCGCGAATATGCGATGCACGAACTGGTTGAGATGCTGAGCCATGCCGGATTCGACATCGCCGAGACACGGTTCTTTCTCGGTGAAGATACACAGCGGTGCCGACAGTCTGTGGGACAGCGTGGTATCGACTGGGCGAAATGGCCGTTCTACCTTGTGCCCCATTTGCGGGGCAGCCTGTTGATCGTGGGAAGAAAACCATGAAACCGGTCATTTGGGCGGAACTTGCCGGATCAGCCGGCTACGGCGGCGGAGAACGATATCTGGAACTGCTCTTTGAAAAATTGGACCGCAGCCGATTCACTCCGCTCTTGATCTGTCCGGAGCCGGGGCCGCTTGCCGAGAAAATGATGGTGAAAGGGGTCCCGACCGAGGTCGTTCACCTTGCGCCGCTCGTCAACCCCTTCGCACTGATACGGTTGACATGGCTATTGAAACGGAAACACGTCACGATTCTTCAGACCCATGGAGCCCGTGCAAACGTGTATGGGCGGCTTGCCGCTTGGTTGGCAGGGGTTCCCTGTGTCGTGTCGACCGTGCACAATTCCATCAGAGACTATGACGTGAGCTTCGTGAAATACTGGATCTACCGTAATCTGTTTCGACTGACGCTCCCATGGGCGGATCGAGTGATATGTGTATCGGAGGCTCTGAGGCGGGATGTGTTGGCCGACTGTCCCTCCGCTACGGCAGTGACGACGACGGTCCGGAATGGCGTCGATCCGGTTCGGTTCTCCGGGTCGGGAAACCGAGACAAGATCCGGAAGGAGTGGTGTGTGGGCGAGGGGCCTGTCCTCCTGACTGTGGCGAGACTCATGACACAAAAGGGGCATCGGTTTCTCATCCAGGCCCTTCCAGGGCTGCTGGCCGAGTGGCCATCACTGGTCTGTTTCATTGTCGGAGAGGGAGACGGTCGGGAAACGCTTCGGGACCTGGCCCGAGAGGAGGGTGTTGAGCAATCCTGCCGGTTTGTAGGTCCTCGAAACGATGTGGTCGACTGGTATGCGGCGGCTGATGTGGTGGTCCTGCCCTCTCTTTCAGAAGGGTTTCCGTTCGTGGTGTTGGAAGCGCTGGCCATGTCTCGTCCGGTTGTGGCGACGCATGTCAACGGTGTTCCGGAAATCATTCGTGACGGCACTACCGGTTTGCTCGTGCCGCCGCGGGACCCCCATGCTTTGGAGACGGCTATTCGGAAGGTACTTCGAGATCCCGGCTGGGCTGCTTGTTTGGGAGAGGCTGGGCGACGAGAAGTCACGGCATGTTTTACCGTGGGAAAGATGGTTCACGATACGATCAGAGTGATCGAAGAAGCCATGCCGGCGCTATGTCGCTCATCCAGCATCGTTCAGGGGCACGTTCAAAAGGAAGCGGCATGACGACGGACCTCGCCGACCGAGAAACCGGGATAGGCTGTCCCTGCGGAACCACTGAACCGGTGATCGAGGCATTTACGACTCCAACCAGACGATACGTTCGCTGTCCGGCCTGTGACCTGGTGTTTCTGCATCCCCGCCCGACGCGGGAATCAGTGGAGGCGTATTTTCGTGATACCTACGACGGCGACTATGGCGCGGTCGAGGCGTCGGATGATCGAGAACCGGTCTATCGGAGCGTGTTGGAACACGTGACCCTGTATCGGTCGTCACCGGGATCCCTGCTGGATATCGGATGTGGAGACGGGAAATTTCTCCTTCTCTGCCGACAGGCAGGGTGGAGCTGTTCGGGGGTCGAATTATCGGCGCAGGCTGCGATGCGTGCGGCTCAAAAGGGAGTAGCGATCGTGTCACCGCACGCGCTCGAAAGGGGTGAATGGGCGCACCGCTTTGATGTGGTGACGTTGGTCAACGTCCTCGAAACCGTGGCGGATCCGGTGGTCATGCTGCGCCAAGCCGCTGCTGTTTTGGCCCCCGGAGGACTTGTGGTGGTGCGCGCCACAAACGGGCTATTTCATCTGCCCATGCGGACCCCCGCCCGCTGGATGGGCTCACAATACGATCAGGCATTTCACTGGTATCTGTACACGGCCAAGGCCTTGGCGACACTCATGGAAAGTATCGGCCTCATGATCATCAGTTTACGCAATTCCAGGCCGAGCCGAGGACCGCTTTCACCCGTGCATCCATGGTTGGGCCGATTGAAATGGACCGTGAGTCGATCCTTGTTCTGGCCGATTGCGCAGACTCTCTATTACATGACGAATGGCCGCGTCGTCTGTGCCCCATCGTTTGAAATCGTGGCGCAGCGTCCAAGGAAGGGAAGATGAATTCACCCTTTAGGCGCCAGCGGTCTTGGAGACATACATTGCGCGGATGGGGGGTCATTCTGTTTCTTTGCCTGTTGGGGGCGGCGGCGGCGCTCGGTGTGCGGACGTTGCTCGAGTCGGTCGGAAGCGCCAAGCACACTCGATATGAACCGGTGGACGTTCCACCTTCATCGGTCTCTCCGCAGCATGAACGTGAACGGCAGGAACTGGAACGCCGAGGCCGTATCGTATTTGACAAGGGGAAGTAAACAATGTGCGGCATTTGCGGGATTATCGGAGAAGACGACGGCTCTGCTCTTCAGCCGATGTTGCGGCGTCTGATCCACCGGGGACCGGACGAGGAGGGAATCTATCGCCGACCGGGTATCGCGCTTGGTGCGAGAAGACTTCGGGTGATTGATCCCGAAGGGGGACAACAACCGGTGAAAAACGAGACCGGTAGCGTGTGGGCTGTCATGAACGGGGAGATCTACAATTATCGGGAATTGCGGCAAGAGCTTCTGCATAGAGGACACCGACTCAAGACGCTCGGTGATACCGAAGTGCTGGTGCACCTGTATGAGGATGAAGGATTCCAGGCGTTTCGTCGCTTGCGAGGGATGTTCGCGGTGGCGCTGTGGGATGAGGAACGCCGTGTCGCGTGGCTGGTCCGTGATCGCCTTGGGATCAAACCGCTGTACTACACGATACGGCATGGCAATGCCGGTCGGGACATGTCCGTCGCATTTTCATCGGAGATCCCCTCTCTGCTCGAAGCCGTGCCGGATTGGCGGCTCAGATCGGAGGGGGTTGCCGAGTACCTCATGCATTTGTATGTACCGGGACCGGACACGATGGTTGCAGGTGTTCATCAATTGCGTCCCGGAGAAGCGATGAGTATATCGGACGGACGCGTGGAATTGATCCGGTACTACCGTCCCGAAGAAGCGTTCGAACCGAACACACGCTGCATAAGCAAGGAGGCGAGCAGCGAGATATTGCATACGTTGGAAGAGACAGTGAAAGCGCACTTGGTCAGCGACGTCCCATTGGGGTTGTTTCTATCGGGCGGGATCGACTCCGCGTCGTTGTTAGCCATGATGGCGAGGCAACAGGGCGGTCAGATCAAAACGTTTTCGATCGGGTACGAGCATCCGTCCGACCAATCCTTCAATGAGTTGGACTCTGCGCGATTCGTGGCCGATCATTTCCAAACCGCACATTCGGAGACGATTCTGAGACCGAATGCAGCCTCGCTCATCAGGAAAGTAGTGGAAGGGATGGGGGAACCGTTTGCGGACTCGTCAGCCATTCCTACCTATCTCGTTTCGGAGGTCGCGCGACAGACTGTCACGGTGGCGCTTTCAGGTATCGGAGGGGATGAACTGTTCGGTGGGTACCCGCGCTATGTCGGCCTCCGAGCCGCTGCGCACTATCAACGAGTCCCTCGTGTACTCCGCGAACGCATGGCTCGATGGAGCAGCCGGATCGGTGAACAGGGGAATGCCCGTGACCATGCCGCCCGCCTAAAACGCTTTCTCAGCAATGGACATCTGCCGCTTGCGGAGCAATATCGCCGGTGGACCACGTCCATTCCCACCGAATGGGACGGCCCTCTCTGGGGAGACCGTTTGGAAACGATCGTTCCTCATGACCGGCCGCCTGGGTCCGCGGAGGTTCCGTTCGACCGGTGGCCATCATCCGATCCGGCGGACTGTGCCATGGGCGTCGACTTGCAGAGTTACCTTCCTGACGATCTCCTGCGCATGGCTGATCGCATGAGTATGGTGCATTCACTCGAGTTGCGTGTTCCGTTTTGTGATCATCACTTATTGGCCGCAGCGCTGCGAATTCCCTCTTCGGTACGATTGACCGGTTGGCAAGTGAAAGGGTTTATGCGCCGCATGATGGGCGGCCTGCTGCCGGATCGAATTCTTCATGCCCCCAAGCGAGGGTTCATGGTGCCGATGGCTCGATGGCTACGGGAGGACCTTCGTGAAATGGCCCATGACCTGTTGTCGGACAAGCTGGTGAAGGATCGGGGGTATGTCAAACCGGCGTACGTGCGGTGGTTGTTCGAGAAGCATGAGGGCGGCCATCGAAACTGTTCCGATCAATTGTATGCGCTGATGGTGCTGGAGCTCTGGCATCAGGGGGTGCGTGTAGACTCCGTTGAACGAACGGCCGTGACGGCGATCGTATGAATATTTTGTTGGTGGCGGAAGTTTCGACGGAGCGAGTCATCGGTGGAGCCGAACGGGTCCTTCGCAATCAGGGGCAGGGATTGGCGACACTCGGACATCATGTGGAACTGCTGACGCGGGCTCCTGAGGGTGCATCAGCGGAGGTGATCGAGATGAACGGCATTCGAGAATGGCGCTACCCCGTCAACCGCCAGCACGAAGCGGCGTTTCTCTGGTCTTCAGTGCGTCGATCCGTCGAACGGTTCGATCAGCTACGCACGACCGAACCACTGGATGCCGTCATCATTCACCAGGCATTGGCAGGACTCGGTCCGATTCTGGCTCGTCGTCACGCCGCATCAAGATGGATCTATGTCTGTCATTCTCTTGCCCACGAGGAGTACGCGGCCAGGCAAGAGCCGGCTCGTTCGACTCTGGCGAGCTTACGCCGACAGGCCAATCTTAGGGCAAGGCGGTCTGTCGAGCACGCGGTCATGTCCCGCTGCCACAAGGTGGTCGTGCTCAGCCAATTCATGCGTCAGCGAGTCATCGGCACGCACGACATTGCCGTCGATCGTTTGGCCCTCATTCCAGGGGCGGTTGATCCGCAAGCGTTTGCGCCCTCAGAAGACCGACAGGCTGCCAAGGCGGTGCTGAACTTCCCAGCCGACCGCACGATCCTCTTTACGGTTCGAAATCTTGTGCCAAGGATGGGGCTCGAAAATCTGCTGGGTGCGATCGAGATGATGAAGGGCTCACAGCACAAACTGATGCTGGTGATCGGTGGGGAAGGCCCTTTGCATGGACAACTTCAAGCAGTCATACGACGGAAAAGACTGCATGACTCCGTACGCCTGGTCGGGTTCATTCCCGAATCCCTGCTCAGTCGATACTATCAGGCCGCGGATCTCGTCCTGATCCCAAGTCTCCAATTGGAGGGGTTCGGGCTCGTGATGGTCGAGGCGATGGCCTGTGGAACGCCGGTACTCGGTACACCGGTGGGGGCGATTCCGGAAGTCTTGAACCAAGTTGATCCCATCCTTGTCTCTGAAGGCGTCGATGGTCGGTCGATCGCACGGGCGCTTGAACGGGTCTTGAGACGCTTACAGGAACCCGATGAAGCGAGGCGGTTGACCCAAAAGGGTCGTGCCTTGATTGAACGCCGGTATAATTGGACACAACATTGCAACGGGTTGGTGAGCTTGTTGGATGGTCCTCTGCACCATCGACTGGCGGCATAGAACTGAACAGATGGCGGTCCAAAAAGTTGTCCATATCATCACTCGGTTGGATCAGGGTGGCTCGGCTCGGAATACCATGCTCACCGTGCTGGGACATGATCGCACTCGGTTTGAGCCGGTTGTGATAACGGGACAAGCCGGGCGGTGGGACGCGCAGGGAGGAATGACAGCGACATTGGACAATCTTCGGCTCTTGGAAAAAGAGATGATTCGTTATCACCTGCTCCCATCGCTGGTTCGCCATATCAGCCTCAAGGCCGATCTGGAGGCGCTGTGCCGACTTGTTGCCCTGTTACGGCAGGAACGACCGCACGTCGTGCACACGCACACATCCAAAGCAGGGGTGTTGGGAAGGTTGGCTGCATGGATCACGAGGATTCCCGTGATCGTTCACACGCCACACGGGCACGTGTTCTATGGTCACTTCGGCTCGTTCGCCTCGTGGATCTTTCTGCAGATTGAACGATGTCTGGCATGGATCACCGATGAGTGGATCGCCCTGACGGCTGCCGAAAAGCTGGAACACCTTGAGCGAGGAATCGGGGTGAATGATCGATTCGCTGTCATACCAAGCGGCATCGATGTCGACCGTTTCAAGCAGGCTCGGACGGCGGGGAAGATGATACCGGAATGGTTCGATTGTCCAGCTGAGGCCACTATTATTGGTTCCGTCGGCTGGTTAACGGATATTAAGGGGCATCGGTTCCTCGTCGATGCCGTCGCTCGGTTGAAACGGGAATACCCTCGTCTGCATCTGGTCATACTCGGGAGCGGGGATCGGCATGATGCCCTGTTGAATCAGGCACAGGGTGCCGGAATCGGTCAGGCCGTGCACTTGGTCGGCCATCGGGAAGATGTCGCTCTCGCATTGGCCGGGATGGATTGCTTCGTGTTGCCCTCGCTCAATGAGGGGATGGGGCGGGCGTTGATCGAAGCCATGGCTGCAGGACTTCCAGTGATCGCCAGTCGTGTGGGGGGAATACCGGCTCTGATTGAGGATGAAAAAAGCGGCCTTCTTGTTCCGGCCGGGGATAGTCAGGCGCTAGCCGCCGCCTTGCGACGGATATTGTCCGATCCCGCCTGGGCATGGGCGTTGGGACGGGACGCGAGGGAGAGTATTGGAGCAGACTACGGCGTTCCCTCCATGGTCTCGGCCATTGAAGCGATCTATAGAGAGGCAGCCACTGGCCATGCGTAGAGTGCGCCGAATACTTGCACCCATGCTGCTTGCCGCCGTGATGGGTTGTGCGGAAGTCGCCGCAGCGGTAGCAGCCGCGACGGTTACGCAACAGTACGCCCTTCGCAGTGCCATCCATGTACATAGCACGATGAGTACGGGATCCCTTAGCCTGGAATCGTTGGCTAGGCGAGCCGAGGAACAACAGCTGGATGTCTTGATCCTTTCTGAAAACCTCGCATTACGCTATGACTATGGCATCGAGCCCCTGGATGGATTTCTGAAGTTCCATGTCACATTTCCTTCAGTTATGGAATACGGCATCCAACGATTTCTGGATGAAATTCGCGTGGTGCAGCAGCGCCATTCGAATCTAATCATTATTCCAGGAGTCGAGGTCGCTCCCCACTACTACTGGACCGGCTCACTGCTGCACGGCAACCTGACCATGCACAACGCACAGCGAAATCTCCTTGTGATCGGGCTGGAAAAAGCCGAGGACTATGAATATCTGCCTTCCCGAGGAAATTGGGGTTCGTTCGTGTGGGGCCGGCGGAGTGTGGTGAATGGACTCCCTCTCCTCTTGTTGGGCCCTGCCGTCTGGCTATGGAAGTTCAAGGGCACAAGATCCTCTGACAGGAGATGGCCTACCTCTCGCCTGCGGCTTGGCATTGCCGGCTCTCTGTTGGTGGCATGTGTCGTTCTGACGGCCAATGCCTGGCCGTTGAAAGTTCCCAGGTACAGTTCTTATGACAGCACGACCGGGTACCGACCGTATCAGGCGCTGATTGATCAAGCCATTGCGCGGGGCGCGTTGGTGTTTTGGTCGATGATGGAGGCGCGAGATTTCAGCCGGCACTCCTTTGGCCTGCTGGGAACGGTCACGGTGAAGACGGAGCCTCATCCTGAGGCCGTAGCTTTGACAAGGGGCTACACCGGATTTGGGGGGGTGTACCAAGACGCCAGACGAGTCATCGAGCCTGGGGGTGTCTGGGACCAAATGCTGATGTCGACGGTACAGGGGCAGGAACAGGTTCCAACATTGATCGGAGAAGTGGCCTTTCATGGACTGACGGATCCTGGAAAGGACCTGGATCGAGTGTACACAATCATCCAGACGTCCGAGCGAACCACAGCCGCCATCTTAGCGGCATTGAAGGCAGGACGAGCCTACGCGGTCGCGAGAGGTGATCAGAATATTTTGCTGCGGCTTGACGAATTTTGCCTGTCGAACAATGGACAATCCGCGAGGATCGGCGACACGCTGTACGGAAGTACGAGGGACCCCATTAACGTCCGTGTTGGAGTTTCCGCTATCGATGGAAAGTCGTATGCGACGAAGCTGCGCCTCATTCGATCCGGCCGGGTGATCAGACAGATCGAAGGCCACACTCCTTTGTCGGTGGATCTTACGGATCATGACGCTCCGCCGGAAAAGCGGCTGAACTATCGGGTGGAAGTCGTCGGCAAGGGCGGGGAATTGTTGACTAATCCAATCCATGTCTCACGGACGGATGGCTCGATCACAAATGCTCGACGAATCGTTTTCTGACTGTCACAGAAAGTCGGACGGCAAGAGGCTGAGGGTAGGAGAAGCATGCGCGTGACCATTCACCAACCGCAATTTCTGCCGTGGCTCGGTTATCTTGACAAGATCGATCAAGCGGATCTCTTCATTCTGCTGGAAACCGTCCAGTTTAAGAAGAACGAATGGCAAAATCGAAATCGTATTCGAACGGCGACGGGGTGGCAGTGGCTGACGGTTCCGGTGCTCCAGCACTTCGGGCAACGGATCGATGAGGTCTTGATCAATCCGACCGTATCCTGGAAAGCACAGCATCTCCGCGCATTGGACCTGCATTATGCTCGGGCGCCGTACCGCGACCGATATATGACGCAGTTACGCGAACTCTATTCGGCATCCTGGAACAAGTTGAGCGATCTCAACAAGGCGACCGTGCGATGGTTGCTTGAGGCCTATGGAATTACGACCCCGGTCCATAGCGCCGCCGACTATGTGGCGCGAGTCGAGCCGACGGATCGGTTGATCGACTTGTGCCGCGCGGTCGGTGCGACCCGGTATCTTGCCGGAACAGGTGCCGAGCATTATATGGATAAACCGCGATTCGAATCTTCCGGTGTCCGACTTGAACTGCAAGTATTCAAGCATCCGATCTATCGTCAGGTGTACGAGCCGTTCGAACCGAATCTATCCGCACTGGATCTCTTGTTGATGCAAGGGCCCGACGCGCTTGCGGCGCTGCGTCGCGCGAGAGCGATGGACCATTCCATGATGAGTGTGTAGGTGTAGGGGGTTAGGTATGAGGCATGCCGGCGTTAAAGAACCGATGCGCATTCTGGCACTGGGAGCCCATCCCGACGACATCGAAGTGGGGTGCGGCGGAACTTTGATTAAGTACGCCGAGAATGGCCATCGCATTTTCCTGATGGTCATGACACAAGGTGGGGCCGGCGGAAATGTGTCGGTTCGTCGAAAAGAACAAGAGCGGTCGGCCAAACTCCTTCAGGCCGAAGAAGTGTTCTGGGGAGGCTACCGGGACACGGAAGTGCCTCTTGGGCGAGATCTCATCCAGACCGTCGAGGAGATCGTGCGGAAGATCGATCCGCACTTTATCTTCGTTCACTACCATGATGACACCCATCAAGACCACCGGCATTTGGCGATGAGCACGATCACCGCCACCCGATACACGAAGAACGTTCTATTTTATGAGGGACCGACCACCCAGAACTTCGCACCGACGGTATTTGTGGACATCCAGCAGGCATTGGATCGGAAAATTCAGGCATTGGAAGCGCATGCGTCCCAGGTGCAGAAAACCAATATCGAAGGAATCAGCATCGCGGATCTGGTGAGGTCGTCGGCGCATTTTCGTGGCATTCAAGGTCGTGTGAAAACCGCGGAAGGGTTTCTCCCGCTGCGGTTGTTCATTAACATCGGAGTATGATTCGTTACCGACGATGATTCCCCACTCGCGCCCCTCCATTGAAGCGGATGAGATTCGCGCCGCCGTCGAGGTGCTGCGATCCCGTCAGTTGGCTCAGGGAGGGATGGTCGAGCAGTTTGAACGGGGGATGGCCGCCTATGTGGGTTTGGCTGGGGGAGTCGCCGTCAGTTCCGGGACGGCGGCGCTCGAGGTCGCGCTTCACGTACTGGGAATCGGACCCGGCGATGAGGTAATCCTTCCCAGCTATGTCTGTGCCGCCCCTCTGTTGGCGATTCAGCGTGTCGGAGCAATGCCTCGAGTGGTCGATATCGACCTGGACACGTTCGCGATCGATCCGACCGCAGTGCGGCAGGCTCTCACATCAAGAACCAAAGTGGTGATCGTTCCGCATCTGTTCGGTCTTCCCGCTGACCTGACGGTTCTTGAACGGTTGGGCGTGCCGATCATTGAAGACTGTGCGCAGACATTGGGTGCGATGGAACAGGGACGGTCCGTGGGCTCCGTCGGCCTGTTGACGGTCTGCTCGTTTTATGCCACCAAGTTGCTCTGTACCGGTGAAGGAGGGATGGTGCTGTCGCGGGACGAAAGTCTGTTGGAGCGGGCACGCATGCTCAGGGAATATGACGAAGCGCCTTCTCTGCGTCAGGCAGCGGCCAATTTCAAAATGACCGATCTCCAGGCGGCGCTCGGCTTGGCACAACTGAACCGCCTGGGATTCTTCCTTGAACGACGCAGCTGGCTTGCGGACGAATACCGGGCCACGTTGAACGGCGCCAGGCTCGTGCACCCCATCGTGCCGGACGGGCGTACGCACGTGTACTACCGGTTCGTCGTGCGTTTGCAGGACCTTCGAGATGAGGTGGACGGGATAAACCGCGTGATCGCACGATTCGAAAACCGTGGCGTTCAATGCCGGAAGCCGGTCTTCCGATCACTCCATCGCTATCTGGGGTTGGACGGCTTCCCGGCCTCGGAAGAAGCGGAACGTACGGCGCTCTCGATTCCACTGTTCCCGTCGCTCACGGACGAAGACGTGGCTCATATGCATGGAGCGCTGCGCTCGGAGTGGTCATGAAGACGCTGGAAACCGACATGTCTCCTCCCTTCTCCGCTTCGACATGGCGGTGGATCACACCGGTCGTGTCCGGTGCGGCGCTCGGAGCCATCGCTCTGACCATTCCTTCCGTGCGGGAGATCTTTCAACTTGAAGGTCTGCGATGGTTGTATATCTTTCTCTTTGCGTTTCTCGGCACCGGAGCCTTGACCCCGCTGATGGTGTGGATCGGCCATCGATGGAACTTGGTGGATCTCCCGGCTGACCGTAAGATCCACGTGCTTCCCACGCCACGGCTCGGCGGGCTCGCCCTGTATGGCGGCTTCGTCGGGTCACTCCTTCTGAATTCGATTGTACCCGATTGGATGGTAGCCATTCTCGCGGCCGGTTCTCTGTTGTTGATCATAGGGGTGCTGGACGATATTCGGGAGTTGCCGGCCTCCGTCAAACTGGCTGCACAATTGTTAGCGGCCGGCATCGTTGTCGCTTCGGGAAAGATCTTGACTCTCTTTCCTGCCGGACCATTGGGTGATGCAGCCGACATTCTGTTGACATTCTTCTGGATCGTGGGAATTACGAACGCCTTCAATTTTTTTGATGGTATGGATGGACTGGCGACCGGTCTTGCCGTTCTCATGGCCGGATTCATGGGGGTGGTTGCGTTAGAGACGAATCAAGCGGGGCTTGCCTGGCTTGCCATTGCCATGATGGGGGCAGGTCTGGGATTTCTCCCGTACAACTTTCGAGGCACGAAACCGGCAGTCATTTTCCTGGGTGACGGCGGATCGACTTTTATTGGATTCACGCTGGCCTGTCTGGCCGTGAAGGGAAACTGGGCTGACTCGAGCCCCATCGTGTCGTTTAGCAACCCTCTGCTGATATTTGGCGTGCTCATCTATGACATGATCCATATCACCATAGAGCGAATCCTCACAGGAAAGGTGAAGTCTGTAAAAGAATGGCTTGATTACGTCGGGAAGGATCATCTTCACCATCGCCTGGAGCGAGCCCTCGGTTCACGGCAGGCCAGCGTGGCTATGATTTTTCTCTTTACGATCTGTCTCGGCCTGGCAGCATTGGCGCTCCGCCATGCCGGTCCGATGGAGGCGGTGCTGCTTCTTATTCAGGCCGGGTTGATTGCCGCAATGGTCACTGTGTTGGAAATCAGCGGTCGACAGAGATAGGACTTGCACTCGGGCGCCATTCCCGCTAGAAGATCCCACATGGTCCCGACCGTTGAATGGAAAGACGGCGCCGTTCGCTTACTCGATCAGAGCCGGCTCCCGCAAACGATTGAATTTCTCGACTGTCGTGACTATCAGGCAGTGGCTGATGCGATCCGCACCTTGAAGGTCCGTGGCGCGCCGGCGATCGGTGTGACGGCGGCAATGGGTGTGGCCTTGGGGGCTCAAGCGATCGACATCGCAGACCGTACACTTTTCACGCAAGCGGTCCTCAAGATTTGTGACGAGCTGGCCTCGACTCGGCCAACAGCCGTCAATCTCTTTTGGGCCATTGAGCGGATGAAGCGGAAGCTGGAAACACTACGCGATTGTCCGATCTCCTTGCTCAAGAAATCGCTTATTGAGGAATCTCAATCGATACTTGAAGAAGATATTGCGCTCTGTAAAACCATGGGACGCCATGGAGCGGAGCTGATCAAGGATGGGCAGACCGTCTTAACGCATTGCAATGCCGGCTCTCTTGCGACGGCAGGATATGGAACTGCTCTGGGAGTGATCAGATCTGCTTGGGAACAAGGTAAGAAAATCAATGTGATCGCAGATGAAACTCGTCCCGTGCTTCAAGGTTCTAGACTCACGGCCTGGGAGCTCATGCAAGATCACATTCCCGTCACGTTGATCACTGACAGCATGGCCGGCGCACTCATGCGGCAGGGGAAGATTCATCTCTGTGTCGTCGGCGCCGATCGAATTGCAGCAAACGGCGATGTGGCCAATAAGATCGGCACCTATTCCGTGGCGGTCTTGGCGAAAGCCCACAACATTCCCTTCTATGTGGCAGCTCCCTATTCGACCATCGATCTCCAAACGAAATCGGGTGCCGATATTCCCATTGAACAGCGAAATCCTCTCGAAGTGACCAGCATCCACGGCAGCCACCCGGTCGCACCGAAAGATGTGGCCGTCTACAATCCCGCCTTTGACGTGACCCCAGCCGAACTCATTACCGGCATCATTACTGAACGAGGGGTCTTCAAACCTCAAGAGCTTCGTCAACGTTTTGTTGTCTGATTCTATTCCGGCCGAATAGGCTGGCAAGGATGCCTTCTGTTGTCCGGACAGGCACTGCATGGGAAATGGGTTGAAGGCGCGTCGTACCTTGCCTGTTACGAGCCCACAATGGAATAAGGATTGTGACGGCGGCAAGGGCTAAGGAGTTGATTTCCTCTTGCCAAGATTCCGCTCAAGGACAATATGTCCTTGGCCCGGTCAATCCGCGTGAATCGTCTCTCTGGAAAGTCTTAGTTTTCACCGTTTCCCTGTCGTTTTCGAGGCACGTCGCTTGCGTGATTGCATCGGCAAGGAGGATGGCCATGCAGATTCTCGTCAATACCGACAATCATGTAGTAGGGACGACAGAGATGAGGCAAAAGACGGAAGGCGTGATCCGAGACACACTGGCACGGTTTGGAGGGCAAATTACCAGAGTGGAAGTCTTCTTCACGGATGAGGACAGTGGCGTCCGCTCCACTGATAGGGATAAACGCTGTTTGATCGAGGTGCATCTGGGGGGTTTGAAGCCGATCGCCGCAGGGGAACGGGGGGCTACCATTGAGCTGGCCCTCAGCGCTGCTGCTGATACGATCGAAAAAACGCTCGATCGCAGGCTCGGACGACTACACGATAGGTAGAAAGGAGGCTCTCATCCGGCAGAGTGAGGAGAGTGATGCCGATCGTTCAACCCTTCGCGCAAGCGGCCTCCCAAAAGCCTTGATTGATCGTTCCCGGTTCTATGGGAACCCAGTGACCTTCACTCGTGTGTCGACCTCCACCGATCACCTCAGCCGTCCCCATGTGTCCATAGAAGTCCGTGGCCGCCAGCGTTCGTACCAGTTTCCCCTCGCAATCGAATTGCTTGGTGAGTTTGGTCGAGTAAAAGCGGGTGGGGGTTCGGCCTCCCTGCATGGCTTTCCAATCGATCAGGGCCGAAAGAACCACCCAGTCACCCTCTCGGCGGATGGAGGCAATGTCGATATATGCCGTTTGCAAGGGGTGTGATTGATATCGATCATCAAGGGCCACCCATTCAGCCAGTGCAGAACCCTGTGCCACGATTGTAACGGTGAGGGAGAGCGCGATCCAATAGAGCATGAGTGATGCTTCCGTGAGGCACGTATTGTATCAGCCGCGTCGCCGCTCATGGAATGAGCTCTCCTGAGTATTCAGGAGGGCTCATCGGACATCAAACAGCGCTGATGGCGCTAACACTTGTTGATCCGGGGTCTTGGTTGCACCTTTGAGCGGAATTGGTCGATTCGATCGGTGATGAAGCTGAATCGTTTCTTCGGCGGATAGGGGAATCGATAGGCCACCGGTTCTTCTTGTGGCGGCAAGTGGTTCATGTCGCGGTACACATTCACCGGCGCCGAATCCGCCGCCAAATGAAACATGGAGCGATAGCCCAGTCCGCAGCCCGCGATGTTGAGTAGCTCGCCGAACCCGTTCTGAGAGGCCCGCTGGACGGCTCTCTGCCCGATGGACTTATACGAATAAAATTGCCCCTTCGCCCACTTGTGTCCCCAGTACAGTTGCTCGACGGTCATCTTGGCCGGCTTGTAGACCACGTGCTCCCCGGTATAGGCGGTCCAATTCTCCGTGAGGATACGGCCGGCCGCTTTGAGTTCCGCAAACTGTTTGGTTCCGGGGTAGGGAGTCATGATTCGCCAGAGCGCCCCGGCTAATCCCATCTTGGTCGCCCATTCCGCGGTCCGCTCGAAGTCATAGACGTCTTCATGGTCCAAGCCGCAGATAAAACCAGCATGGATGTCGATTCCCTGATCATGAATCCGCTTGATCATCTCCTCATACAGTTTGGCTTGATTCTGCTTATCGACGGACTTGAGCGAATCTTGGTTGATCGATTCGATTCCCATGAACATCGCCGAGCATCCGGATTCCTTGAGGGTCTTGAGCAATTCAGGATGATGGGCGACGTACGTGGCGCTCATCTGGCTCATCCACTTTTTCCCGAGCGGCTTCATGGCTTGGCAGAGTTCTCGGGTGTAGGCCGGGTCGGACAACAAGTCATCGTCCCAAAACATCACCATCGGCCCGTTCATTTTCTCCACGAGTTTCACCACATCCGCCGGCGGTTTTTTTCGGAACCCATATTGGCCGCCACCTAAGGCCAAATGAATCGAGCAAAACGTACAACGGTAATTGCACCCTCTGGTTGCGGTGAGTGCATCTCGGAACATATAGCCGGGCGGCAAGAGGTCCCAGCGCGGAGGCTTCTCATCCCACTTCTCCACCATGTAGGGCATCCGATACTGCTGTTGCATCTGACCCTTCTTGAAATCCTCGATCAGCCGCGGCACGGTCAGCTCGCCTTCACCGATCACAATGGCATCGGCGTGTTTGATGGCTTCATCCGGCAGCGTGGAGGGATGGATGCCACCGAGCACGACCTTGGCTCCCCGCTCGCGGAAGAGCCGTGCCACCTCATAGGCCCGAACGGCGACGACGGTGGTGACCGTGATAAACACCAGATCGTAGTCGCGCGTGAAATCGATCGGACCGACGATTTCATCTTGGATTTCAATATCCCACTCATCTTCAGGAATGAGCGCGGCGAGCGTCGGGAGGTTCAAATTAGGAGTGCGGAACAACTTCCAGACCGAATCCCATTTCTGATCTTCAGGGTGTGGAATAATGAGACCGATCTTGTAGTGCCCCATACGCTGTCCTCCTTAAAGTGTTTAGGTGAACGCCGCTGCTTAATGCCTCCTTGGTCGTCATCCCTACGTAGCTTGTATCACCCCACCCTCTGGGTACTACCTGGCGATTTCCCTAGGGGCGGACGAGCGGGCGTCGTCAATTCGCGAGGCGCGACTGTATCGATTGAAAAAGATTGAAAGTCGAGAACACCACGTGATTGGGAAGGAGCATGTGGCTCTGATGAGGCGGACGGCAAGACTTGATTCTGGCTTTCGGGTACTCCTGGAGGCTCGGAACGCAATACAGGTAATGTGTGGAAGGTCGGTGAAAATGCCGGTGAGTAGGACGTTCATCGCGCACCACTGGTCCGTGGGCGCTACACTAGCTTGTCATGCGAAAGGAATCAAGAGTTTTGATGTGCGATAGAGAAAATATACGCATAAGGCCGAATGGAACGCAGAGGTTCATTCGCCATCCAAGCGGTGAAAGAGGTGTTTGTGAGGGAGAACTTGGCAGCGTAACAACCCATAGGTTTTTCTTGAACGCATGGCGTTAGCCGATTTCATGGAGTTTCAACAAGTTTGTGCCGCCTATTTGTCCCGTCATGCTTCCGGACACGATGACCATCTTCTCGCCGGGACGGATCAGTCTTTCTGTCTTGAGTCGCCGTTCGGCCTCAAGGATGCGCGCGTCGCCGTCTCCAATATACGACATGATGAATGCGCGGACTCCCCAGTAGAGCGCCATGCGCTGTCGGATCGGTTCGGTGGGAGTGAAGGCCAGAATCGGAGCATTCGGTCGCTGCTTCGAGATCAGTCGAACGGTCGTCCCGCTTTCGCTGAACGCCACGATCGCAGCGGCATCGATGGCCTTCGCGGCGAACGCCGCCGCGACGCATGTGGCTGCCGAGATCGAAAGGTGTTCCACGTCGGTCTGACGTTGGAGCACGACCCCCGGCGCGACGCCGGCTTCGGCCGCGCGGATAATGCGATCCATCACTTGAACCGATTCAATCGGATACGTCCCGACGGCTGTCTCGGCCGAGAGCATTAACGCGTCGCTTCCGTCGAAGACGGCATTGGCGACGTCCGAGGCTTCCGCCCTCGTGGGGCGTTTGTTGTGGGTCATCGATTCCAGCATCTGCGTGGCCGTGATGACCACACGGCGCCGCCGATTGGCTTCGGTGATGATCCGCTTTTGCAGAAGCGGGACGGCTTCGGGTCCCATCTCCACGCCCAGATCTCCTCGCGCAATCATGACCCCGTCCGCCTGCTCCAGGATCTCGTCCAACGCGGCGACGGCTTCGTTCCGTTCGATCTTGGCGATGATCGGCGTGTTGGCTCCGTATCCCAACAGGACCGCGCGCGCCATGACGATATCCTGGGGGCCGCGCACGAAGGAGAGTGCCACATAATCCACTCCCTGTTCGACCCCGAATCGAATGTCATCCCGATCTTTCTCGGTCAGAGTCGGGGCGCTCACCGCGGTGTCGGGAAGATTGACGCCCTTGTGTGAAGTAACGGTGCCGCCGGTCACGACGGAGCAGTCCACCCCAGCCTCTCCGATATGTTCTACCAGCAACTCAATCAGTCCGTCGTTGATCAACACTCTGGCCCCAATACGAAGATCGCGTGTCAGAGACGGATAGGCGATCGGAATTTCAGGGAGCAGGGAGTGGGGGAGAGCCGGTCCATTATGCCGCTCATCGGACTGGCCCAACGTGCGTAAGCGCACCGATTCACCGGTCTTCACGTCGAGTCCATCCTTCGGCAGCTGGCCCACACGAATCCTGGGACCTTGCAGATCCTGGATGATCGACACGGCCGACCCGAGCCGCGCAGCTGCCTCTCGGATGACGCTGATCGCCGCGGCATGAGACGCATGAGTGCCGTGAGAGAAATTCAGCCGAGCGGCGTTCATGCCGTTCTCAATCAAGGATCGCACGACGGTCGGTGAACTGCTGGTTGGTCCGATGGTACAGACGATCCTGGCTTTTCGCATGCGCATGTGGGAAGACCTCCACGTCACTCTTGTCCAAAATAAGTTCTCAACAGACCCCGGCTTGTGAGTAGGATGGGTTGTTCAACGA
>LVWS01000021.1 GCA_002083365.1 Nitrospira sp. SG-bin1
CCGCTCATACTTCGCCTTCGCCATACCCTACTCCTTTGTCTAAAACACAGAAGGTATTATCCCGTCACGCCCATCCATTGGCGTTTAGGATGGGCGAGCCTTTCCCCTCACTGAGGGGACCCATATCGATCGAATGGCTCGACCCAAGCCCTGCTTGACTGGAGCCCACGACGCGGATCGAACGCGTGACCTCGTCCTTACCAAGGACGTGCTCTGCCAACTGAGCTACGTGGGCATTCGACACGCCAAGAGCTGCTCGCGAAATTAGGCCGTCTCTTCCAAAATCGTTGTCCACCATGACACTCCATTCACTCTTACCGCCCTCGCGCCGTCTTTTTTGGAGCGGGCGATGGGATTTGAACCCACGACAGCCAGCTTGGAAGGCTGGAACTCTACCACTGAGCTACGCCCGCCCACTTGATCCGGGACTGAGTAATGAATGTGAGGACCGAGATAAATTCAGCCAGTTCCTCCACTCAGTCCTAAACCCATACTCCTTGCCTTTCCGATTTGGTGGGCAGGCAAGGATTCGAACCTTGGAAGACATAAGCCAGCAGATTTACAGTCTGCCCCCTTTGGCCACTTGGGTACCTGCCCGCGATGTTTCATTGTTCTATACAAACCAAATTGACAAACCAAATTGCAGTACAAGCAGAGGACGTTCTCACCAAACAACCGTCAACGTTCAACAAAGACAAGTAGGCCTCCCCGCGCACAGCTTTCTTCCTCAATCCTCACGAAGATTGATTCGCTGAAGTGCTCGGACAGGCTAGATCACGAAATGCTGGATTCTATTGATGAACTTCTTTTCTGTCAAGAGGAGAATTCGGCTCCAGGTCTTTTTTAATTTATCCCAGGCTAGCCGAACAGGCTGACGTGCTGGGCACCTTGAAGAGAGCTTGGAACCGCTCAATAAAATCTTGTTGAAATCCAAGGACTTGTTTCATCAAAACCACGGCTTCCTTCAACGTCAACTGCGAAGGCTTAGCCAAATATTTCTTTTGAGCGAGACGGCGTTCGTCGGGATTTTCCGGGACGTAATACCCGCGGAGATCGCCTTTCTCGAAGGCGATCATGAGTCGCCGCATCCATTCATGCGCCTGTCGCCGCCCTTGAAACATGGA
Source organism: Nitrospira sp. SG-bin1 (assembly GCA_002083365.1). Taxonomy (NCBI): domain Bacteria; kingdom Pseudomonadati; phylum Nitrospirota; class Nitrospiria; order Nitrospirales; family Nitrospiraceae; genus Nitrospira; species Nitrospira sp. SG-bin1. The sequence goes on from LVWS01000021.1 coordinate 1,125, forward strand.
TTTCCCGGTTTTGTGTTGGACTTCAAGCTGATTCCATACGGCCCACCCGACAAAGACCGCCCAGGTTTCATTCAGTGCTTCCCACGACTCTGTGGGCGTCAAGTAATGCGATTCCGTTCCAGTCTGTCGCTGAACAATCGGAGCAATTTCCACCTCGCCATACCGACAGGCTTGCTGTTCTCTAGCGAAGTGCAGCAGCTCTTCTGAACGGTGTCCAGCGTCGTCGGAGTGCCCCTCAACGACTTGCAGGTAATCCATGTAGGCATGGAACAGCTCATGATAGAGCACTTCCAATTCCTTGTGCGTCATCTTGCCAAGCGGCTTGAGAGTCCTTCCCGCAGCGTTAAAGGACAACGAACGGTTCAGGACCATCCGATGTTCGTCGGAATGGTACTCGGCGGCATAGGTCCGAAGGTCATCGAACTCAAATTGAATAAAGTCCGGTGGAAGCACCTTCAGAAACGTCGTCGGCAGTTGCAAACGTTCCGCCTCTTTAAGAACGCCCCGCCATGTATGGCCTGCACTGCTCTCCTCATATTGGGATGTGGCAGCAGCCTCTACGAAAACAGCCGGCACCGACCAGCAGCACCACACCAGGAACAATCGAGTCGCGAGGTGGTTCATATACACAGGAAGGAAGGCCGATCGGCGGTTCTGCAGCGACAGAGAATTGTGATCAGTAATAGGGATCCCGTGCCATCCCCCAGTCCTCACGTCCACCTTCCTCCACTAAGGCAAGTGTTTCGAGAAGATCCGGAGACACATGGTCCAAAAACCTCGAGGGCTTCGACAACAACATCCCGCTGGTCTTATCGTACACGTTGATGGGGTAGGTCAAAAATAAATGCCGCTTCGCTCGCGTGACGGCCACGTAAAAGAGACGCCGCTCTTCTTCCAATTCGTCATCGGTGAGAAAGGAATAGGCGGACGGGAACCGTCCGTCGACCACCCAGATCACGAAGACACATTGCCACTCCAATCCCTTCGCGGAATGAATCGTCGAGAGCACCAGCCGTTCGTCATCGCGATCAGGCGCCTCCACATCCACGGCACTCCCGTCCGGCGGTTCCAGCGCCAAGTCGGCCAGAAATTCGTCGATGCCATGATAGCCCTCGGCGATCGTGTGGAGGTGATCCAAGTCTCTCGTGCGTTTCGGATAATCGTCGTATTGTTCCTTGAGGATCGGAAGGTAATACTCATAGATATGGTTGACCTGCTCCGCGGGCTGCCGATCTTCGGATCCGGCCAGACTCTCCAGCGTATTCGCTAGATTCTTGAGTCCCTGTCCGGAACGACCGCTCACTCCCCGCAGCACATCAAATGGCCGTTCGGTTTTCACGATCGCGGCGAGGAGATCCTGCGCTTTCTTCGGCCCCACTCCTTCCACCAACATCAACACGCGATGCCAGCTGACCGTATCAAGAGGATTCGCGACCACTCGGACATGGGCCAGCAAATCTTTGACATGAGCGGTCTCGATGAACTTCACGCCCCCACGCTTGATAAAGGGCAACCCCTTGCGGGAGAGCTCGATTTCCAGATCGAAGGAATGGAAACTCGAGCGAAACAGCACCGCGACTTCGCTGAGCGGCACCCCTTCTTCGCGAAGCTCCAGAATCTTCTGCGCGATGAATCGTGATTGCGCATTTTCCCCCGCCGCTTCCGCCAATGTCGGCAGCGGCCCGTCGATCTTTCTGGTAAAGAGGCGCTTTGTGTATTTCTCGGCCGCTTCCTCGATGATGCAGTTGGCGAGATTCAAAATCGGCTGGGTGCTGCGATAGTTTTCTTCAAGCTTATAGACGGTCGTGCCGGGAAACAGGACGGGAAATTCCATGATGTTTTTAAATGTGGCCCCCCGGAAGGCATAGATCGACTGCGAGTCATCGCCGACCACCATCACATTCTGATGGGTCGTCGCCAGCTGGCGAATGACTTCGGCCTGCAATCGGTTCGTGTCTTGATACTCATCCACGAGGACATGGCGGAATTGACGGGAAATATTCGCACGAGCCGTTTCGTCCAACACCAGCAGCTGCCGCAGCATGACCAGCAGATCATCGTAGTCCAGGAGTTGCTTCTGGCGTTTCGCCGCTTGATAGGCTTTTTGCAGACGCGCGAGATCCTCCGAGTGATCCGCAAAATGGCTGAACTCTTCCAGGATGATCTCGTCAAGACTTCGCAGGGTATTCTCGCTCTTGCTGATCATCTCCATGATCGTCCCCTTGCGGGGAAAGCGCTTGTCTTTCTCGTTCAGCCCAAGCTGTGACCGCACCAGGGCGATGAGGTCCTCGGCGTCGCCGCGGTCCAGGATCGTAAATCCCGGCTCGATGCCGATCGATCGGCCATAGCGTCGCAACAACAGATTGGCCACCGAATGAAATGTGCCTCCGCAGACTCGGTGGCTGCTCGTCCCGATCAGGTCGCCGGCCCGCTCCAACATTTCCTGCGCAGACTTGCGCGTGAACGTGAGCAGAAGAATATTCGACGGATCCACGCCGGAGTCGATGAGATAGGCCACGCGGTAGACCAACGTGCGTGTCTTGCCGCTTCCAGCACCCGCTATGACCAACGAAGGACCGTCACCCGCCGTCACCGCCGCCAGTTGCTGGGGATTCAATGCCGCCGCATAGTTGATGGACAACGTGCGCGGCACGGCCTCCTCAGTGGGCCGCTTCAACACGTAAGTTTTGACTTCTCGTTCCATGGAGATCAGCGAAGGAGGTAACTGCTAATTGCGTTACTTAGGAAGGTTCGTTGTATATCACACTCGACTTCCGTTTCCTATCCACCCGCTACCATCGTCCAGAGCTTGTAGACCACCCACACGATGAAGCTAATCGTGAGCAACAAAAGCGCCACCGTGCCGCCAAGGATTCCGACGACGTAGAACCAGTCGGCAGCCGTCTCTCGCTCCGGTTCCATTGCTGCCTTACGAAGCAATGCGGCATTTCTCGTATGACTTCGAAACCAGACCGAGAAGAGATCCCCCACAACCGGGACCGCGCCCACCGTCCCGTTGATCAACAGATTGAGACTCATGCGGGCCAGCACGATTCGCGGTATCTGAAGACGTGTCGCGATGCCAAGAATGACGGTGCCGATCAAATTGGCAATGACGTCGCCGATCCCTGGAATGAGCCCCAGCAGCGGATCCAATCCGATCGACCACGATGTCCCAGGAATTCTGATCGACGTATCCAGCACCTTGGCCAGCATATCCGCAATCGCAAGCAGATGCTCCCTCGCCTCATCTCGCCGCAACACCTCAATCGGCGACCTCTTCTCGCTTTCGCGAACTGTAAATGTTGAATCAGAATCCATCGCTGTTCCGTAGCGGTCAATGTATAGGAAGGACTAGAGAACGGCAACCAGTGTGGGATGATCAAGGGGTGGAACATTGGAATGAATAATATGTTAGTCCGCCCACGCAAGTACTTCGGAAAGCGGAAGAGTCCCAGACTAGAGCATCGGCCATGGCTTCCGCTTCTGTATCGAAGATGACCACCCTCCTCGGATCTCCAGCCTTTCAAGAAACCTTTCAGGTTTTTGTATGTTTGTATATTTTGTATATATGGACAGAAGCAAGCGCGATTAATTCTTGCTCGGTTTTCGGCGTCGTTTTTACCATTGAGTTAACTCTTCGTCAGAATCGTACTCGCACCGTCAAGCACGGACAACGAATTGCAGAATCACCTCTTTGCTCCCCTCTCCAGTCTCCGTTATAATCTCCGCTGCTCTTGAGCGCACCTATGGCCACTGCCAATACGGAATACAGGGAACAGCTTCGCCAGCTGGCTGAACTGATGCTCGCCGTGTCGGGCGAGTCGGTCACGATGATGAAGCGCAACGCCCCGGATCAGGCGTTGAAGCTCACGCGCCAGGGTGAGTGGGGCATCTACCTTGAATTCCTCAAGATCATGTTCAACCTCACGGACCGCCTGGTCGCTCTCCACATCCCGATGAAGGATCAAATGGAGTTCATGAACGGGCTCGAGGACGCCGTGGCGCAGCAGCTGAAACGCGTGCTGGAGCCGGCCTTCGGAAACAACGCGGATCAGATGGAGATCGTGCTGACGATCGGCACGACGGTGGCGGAGAGTCGCCGGACCTATGAGACGTACAAGTTCCTGATCTCCGAGGACTCCAAAACGAAAAGTGAAATGTTCCGTGACTTCGGGGAGAAAGTGGCCGAGGCGCTCGGTGCGCCGAGCAATGCCCAGCTCAGCTCCGCCGCATCGCTCTGTGCCAGCGCGGCCGTGCCGGCCCTCAGCGCAGTCCTCCAAGGACAGGCACCCTCCTCTCAGGAAGCGCCGCTGATTGTAGCTCCCACGGTCGCGGCTTTGACGGAAGAGAACAAGTCGACGGGCCAGGAGATCAAGCTCGTCAGCTTGATGTCGAGCGTGTCGGGCGAAGAAGTGGAAACCCGTTGGGGTCTCCATCCACGGTTCCGTGAGGACCTCACACCGTCCGAACTTCAACAACTCACCAAACTCTTGAACCGCGTCGCGAAAATTGTTGGCGAACGTTATGCCGTCGTGGCATTCTCCAAGGACTGGGCCTCGTGGCATAAGGCGGGGCATGCCTGAACCCGACCGGCCCTTCCCGTTCTTGCGCAATGCCGATCGCGCAATCTTGAGCAAAGGAGTGTTTGTGAATTCTCCGAATGTGGTGAATAATTCGCTTCCGCACAATCTGCGTCGCCTGCCCGAGCTGGCGCAGAATCTTTGGTGGAGTTGGACGTGGGAAGCGCGCCAGCTGTTCGAGGCGATTGATCCGACGCTGTGGTTTCTCACCAACCATAATCCGGTGAAGCTCTTGAGCGACGTCAGACCGGACCGGTTGACGCGCTTGGCCGAAGACCCGTCGTTTCTCCGCCAGTACTCCGCGGTGTTCCGTCTGTTCGACGAATATCTGGCCAACAAGAAAAGTTGGACCGGAACGCACCATGCCGATTTGACGAAAACCACGATTGCGTACTTCTCCGCCGAATTCGGACTCCATGCCTCGGTCCCGATTTATAGCGGAGGCCTCGGCATTTTGGCCGGGGACCATTGCAAAGAAGCGAGCGACCTCGGGTTGCCGCTTGTCGGCGTCGGGTTCATGTATCCGCAAGGCTATTTCCGCCAGCGGATCACACCGGAAGGATGGCAAGAGGCGGCGTACGCCCCGTTCAATCGTGATGAGTCTCCGGTTCACTTGGCTCAGACTTCGGCGGGAGAACCTTGCCGGTTTGCCGTCGACATGGGCGGGCGCCGTGTCACCGCCGCCGTCTGGAAAGTACTGGTCGGCCGTGTACCGTTGTTTCTGATCGATACCGATGTGCCGGAGAACAGTCCGGAGGATCGCGCGCTCTCCGCCCGTCTCTACGGCGGCGATCAAGAGATGCGCCTCTGTCAGGAAATCTTATTGGGGATCGGCGGCGTGCGCATGTTACGCTCGCTCGGCATCTCGCCCTCGGTCTGGCATGCCAACGAAGGGCACTCCGCCTTTCTCACCTTGGAGCGCGTCCGGGAGTTTGTTCAAAAGGGTTCATCTCACGCGGAAGCCAGCGAACTGGTCCGTCAGAGCACCGTGTTCACGACCCACACGCCCGTGCCGGCGGGGCACGACGTCTTCCCGCACCATTTGATGGATCGATACTTCGCCGGCTATTGGGAACAATTGGGCCTTTCACGCGACGAGTTTCTCCATCTCGGCGAAACTCCCGAATCCAGCGGGAACGGTTTCAACATGACGGCGCTGGTCATGCGTCTGTCGGCCCATGTCAACGGCGTCAGTCGTGAACATGGGCGCGTCAGCCGCGAGATGTGGCAGCACTTCTGGCCGGGATTATCGGCGGACCAGATTCCCATTCGCAGCGTGACCAACGGCATTCATGCGCCGACCTGGATTTCGCCCGAACTGCACCATCTGTATAGTAAATCGCTCAGCCCGACCTGGGCCCATACCTGCGATGATCCGGCCATGTGGCAGCGGGTGATGGATGTACCCGACCATGAACTTTGGGCGGTTCGACAGGCAATGAAGCGAAAATTGATGGGCTTTATCCGCGAGCGAGCCAGGGCCGGCTGGATGCACGGCCATCTGCAGCCGTCTCAGGTCCTCACACGCGGCACGCTCCTAGACCCCGAGGCATTGACCATCGGGTTCGCGCGTCGATTTGCGACGTACAAGCGTGCGACGCTGCTCTTCCGGGACCTGGAACGGCTGAAGACGCTCCTGCAGGACCGATGGCGCCCGGTCCAACTAATCTTCGCCGGCAAGGCCCATCCGGCCGATGAGCCGGGTCGGTACTTTATTCACGAAGTACTGAACTTCTGCCATGATCACAAGCTGGGCGGCCGCATCGCGTTCTTGGAAGACTACGAGATGCATATGGCGAAGTATCTCGTCCAAGGCGTCGACATTTGGTTGAACACCCCTCGCTTTCCGATGGAAGCCAGCGGTACCAGCGGCATGAAAGCCGCCCTGAACGGCGTGTTGAACCTCAGTGTCCTCGACGGCTGGTGGGTCGAGGGGTACAACGGAGCCAACGGGTGGGGCATCCAACCGTTGAGTGAACAGGCCGACGCGCAAGCCCAAGACCATCATGATGTGGAACAGCTCTATCGCGTGCTGGAACAGGAAGTCGTGCCGCTGTTCTATCAACGCGATCGCGACGGGATTCCCCGCGGCTGGCTTCAAATGGTCAAGGAATGTATCCGTACCATCGCGCCCCAGTTCTGCACCACGCGCATGCTGAAGGACTATGTCAGTCTCATGTACCGCGCCGCCACGGTGCGCCAGCCGACGACATGGTAGCTCGGTTCGACGCAGCGGCTCGCCACCTGATACGTGACCTGGTCTCCAATCCGGCTCAACACGCGTGCCTCATCGGCGCGCTCATTCTGACTCTTCTCACAACACCTCTCTTCACGGCATCGGCAGGAACCGCTTCCACCGTTGAATCGAAAGCCGCGGCCCTCTTCAAGGCGGGCGACTATCCCGAAGTGATCACTCTCTATCGAGATCTTCCGCCGGACACGATTCCCTCAAACGCATTCCTTCGTCTCTGCTTGCTCAGCTATGTCCGTCTGGGACGGACAGACGAGGCCCTGGCCATCTATGAAAAAACGAGCCGGCCGGGGCAGCCTCCTGATCCGTCCCTTCTCCGCCCCTTGGCGCTGAGCATAATCACCAGCCAGGTTCGGGATCGCAAGGAACATGTGCGCATCGCGGCCTACTCAGCCCTCGCGGAGTTGGGCCTGCCGGAAACCGCCGCGATTTTGGAAGATGGCTTGCTGGACCCGTCGGTGGTCGTACGCGCGCGCGCCGCCGAGGCGATCGGAAAAGCCGGACTTGCGTCGAAGTCCGGTGCCTTGCGCCGTGCGTTGCGAGACGACATGCCGACCGTCCGTATCGCGGCGATGACCGCGCTCGGTGAGGCTCACGCGACCGACGTTCAGCAACGGCTTCTGGATGTCGCGCGTACTGAAGACGGGCCGGAGGCCATCTTCGCCTACGCCGCCTTGGTTCGAATGGGCCGCTCCGAAAAGCTGGACGACATTACCAACGCGGCGACCCTGCCGGATGCTGAATCCAGGATGGCCGCGCTGGGTGCGTTGGGTCGCCTCAAACGTCCGACCAGCCTGGCGGTCCTGGCGCAAGCCGTGTATGATCCCGATCCATCGGTGCGCGCATTTGCCGCCGGAGCGCTGGGAGATTTTGGATCTCCCGGCGGGGTGGCCCCGCTCACGCATGCAATCGGAGACGAGATGGCGATGGTTCGCGGCGTCGCTGCCGCAAGTCTGGGAAGGCTGGGGATCAAAGAAAATCGACCGCTGCTGATGGCGCTTACCCGCGATCCCGATCCGCGCGTCCGAGCCCATGCGGCAGAAGGCTTGCTTCGTCTCGGCGATTCTTCAGCCATGATGCTGGCGACCGAGCTGGCTCGGCATGCCGACCCATCCATTCGTGCCGCCGCGGCGCAGGCGTTGAGTGCCTCGTCGGACAAACAGGCGCTGCCGCTGTTGCACACCCTGTTACAGGACCAACAGCCGCTTCCTCGCCTCATGGCCGCCAAGGCGTTGCGGAGGAGCGGCGAGAGCGCCATCCCCCTCCTCGTGAAGGGCCTTCACGATTCCGATGAAGCGGTGCGCATTGCCGCAGCCAACAGTGTACTGCACCGACTGATCAGAGAGACCTCGTCACCATCTCGACCTCGTTGAGCAAGGACCCGTATGGCTAAATTCGTCACCGTTCTGTTGCTGATCATCGGGGCGTTCGGCGCCGGCTACTATATCGGACAGCGGCCCGTCGGGTCGCTGCAGCGGACGGTGGCGGAACTTCAACAGTCGTTGAAGGACGTGTCCCGAAACGTGATGGACACGACACTCGAGATCGAGCGCGATCTTCGCCGGCGTCAGGGACTCGTGGAAGCCAAAGCTCGATTGATTCAGGCGAAGACGCACCTCGCCGATCGTGATTACGAGAAGGCCGCGAAAGAATTGACGGAGGCCATCACTTCTATGGATGGCACAACGAAGGGAGCCAATCCCGATCCCACCACGACTCCTCTACGGGAGATGGCCGGATCACTGCGCGAGGTGAAGGCTGACATCGCAGCGGGGAACTTCGTGCCGATGAAAAGGTTGGACGAACTCCAGCAGAGACTGGATCAATTGCTGAACAAATAACTCATGCGTTGGCCGGTTGGGAAATCGACGTCTTCTTCCACTTGGCCAGGATTCGCTCCACCCGCATCTTGACCACCATATCGGGGTCCTTGAGCAGCGGCGTGATTGCTTCGCGGCCCCGCTCATCGCCGATCGACTCCAAGGCGGCGGCGGCCGTCAGTCGCGTAAACCAGTCCTTATCGCCAAGCATCTGAATAAGAGGATCGATCGCCTCATCGCTCTTGATCCGCCCCAAGGCAAGGACCGCGCATTTGCGGACGTTTTCATCCTTATCACGAAGGGCGCCGATCAGCCGCTCGACGGACGGCTCACCCAGTGCGACCAAGGCGTCGACGGCATCGTCCTTGAATTCATCATTCCGAAGCTGAAGCATCAAGGGATCGAGCACCCGTTCGTCGCGGATCTTTCCAAGCGCGGCGATGGCGTATTTGCGAACTTCCCAATCGCGGAGCAGTTTGAGGAGCGTCTCGACGGCGGGAGACCCCACTTGCCCCATCGCTTCGATCGCGACCTCTCGAACCTGCCAGTCACCGTCGCGCAAGGCGCGGGCCAGCGGTTCGACACAGCGCTCATCACCCATTTCCCCCAGCGTAATGACCGCTTCGCGGCGCACCACCCAGTCGGGATCGTTCAGCAGATCGATTTGAATATCGATCTCATCCTTCACCCGTTCTTCTTCGAGCGCGACCGGATCTGGGCCGACCGCCGACATGTCGGCGGCGGGCGACTCTGTCTGCGCCTGATCCCCCGTACCGCCGGCGGTTAGTTGATCACCGGCTTCCTGGCTGAGAGGGTTCCCTCCCGGAGCGGTCGGTGTCGGTTCTTGTTCCATGGAATCAGTCCGTGACACGAGTGGGGCCATTCACACTACGCTGACGGAGAGGCCGCCGCACCTTGTTTTCCGGCCGCCCGCTTCTTTCGCAACGCCAGCGCTCTTCTCCTACGTTGTTCCCTCTTTAGACGTTTCCTCAAGGACCGGAGCGCCGCATCTCCCTCTGGATTGCTGTGGTTGGTCAACTTAACGGCGATCTTCTTTTTCAGCTTCACTTCATCCGGTTCCGCTGCTCGCTTTTTGGCCATCGATCCACGCCTCCCCTTCGATACACTCATGCATTTGTCCGCTGCTGACACGATCGGTGCAGTCTAGTGGAGAGCTTTACACACTGTCAACCTGGAGAGGAGTCACGAGGATGCGGTGCAGCGCGAACGAGGAAGGCCGCTGATGTCGACATAACAAAGCGGGCCAGGAAGACCCGCTCAATAGTCACCGCGCAAGATCGAACTCAGTTGAGGACCAGCGACGCAACTGGAGCGTCGGTCGGGTGAGCCACCGCGAGCATGGCAAGGGCCCAGCGATTCCGCCTCGCAATCCACAGGTCCCCGAGGAAATTTCGAGCCGGAGAGGCCATTCCCGCCGAGGTCCGATGGACGTGCTGGGGCGCATCAACCAGAAGCGCGGCACCCCGATCAGCAAATTTTTCCGACAACAACATCAGTTCCGGGCGGCGTTCGCCGACGATTTCGACCTGGACAAGCGCCAACCCCTTCTGCTCCATCCCCAACTGGACCGCCGCTCCATGGGACAAGTCGAGAATTCGCCCTTTTTCATAGGGTCCCCGGTCGGTAATTCGGACGTAGAGATGTTTGCCGTTGGTCAGATTGACGACGCGCACGACACTTCCCAGCGGCATGGTTCGATGGGCCGCCGTCAGGGCTTCCATATCGAACAACTCGCCGTTCGCGGCTTGCCTCCCATGAAACTGCCCGCCGTACCAGGAAGCGACTCCCCGATCCTTGATCCCTACATCGAGTTGCGCATCTCCTTTGGGAACCCACGAGCAGGCCCCCAACGACAGGGACAGGAGGATCGCGAAGGCTGTGGACGATACGGGTCGACCGTGCTGAAGCTCAGTATGCATGCTGGGCATCGCCTCCCTCTGTGGTCAATAATGGGATCTCTGGTCGATTCAGCGTATGAGAGGTATGCGAGTTCGACAATACCGACTGGAGTACCGGTTCCCCCACCTCCGTATGGAGAGTTCCGTTCCGGGATCAAGAGGGGGGCTACATGGGTTATACATAAGTACAGCTGCCTCGCGACCTTTATATAAATGAGATGGAAACTAAATTCAACACCCGCGGGTCGCGGGTGGCTTGTGTCGATCCCTCACGATACCGGTTATCGATATATTGACTGCCTCGGACGGAGTGAGTAAGATCCCGATCGAGTGAACAGGGTGTAGTGTCGAGAGCGGTACCGCTCCATTCTCCGCGGTTGTTCGCACCGATATCACTTTCGTGATCGACGTTCACAACATTACCAAGCGGTACGGCCATCATACGGCCATCGATCGCGTCACCTTCTCGGTGGCCAAGGGGGAGGTGTTGGCATTCCTTGGTCCCAACGGGGCCGGCAAAACGACCACGATGCGAATCCTCACCTGTTTCATGCCGGCGACGGAAGGTACCGCGCGAGTGGCCGGTTTTGATTGCACTGAGCAGCCGCTGGAAGTGAAACGGCAGATCGGATACCTGCCGGAAACGCCGCCGGTCTACCAAGAACTGACCGTCACGGAATATCTCACCTTCGTCGGCCGGCTTCGTGGAACTACCGGACCGAAACTCTCGTCGGCCCTCGATCAATCCATTGAACGACTTGAGCTGGGTTCGGTGCGGCACCGACTGATCGGCAACCTCTCCCGCGGCTACCGTCAGCGCGTGGGCCTGGCGCAAGCGCTGTTGCACGATCCCCCGGTTCTGATCCTCGATGAACCGACGGTCGGCCTTGATCCCAAGCAAATCATTGAAATCCGTGAGCTCATCAAGAGCCTGGCCGGCTCGCATTCCGTGATTCTCAGCACCCATATCCTTCCGGAAGCGACCGCCGTCTGCCAACGGGTCGTCATCATCAATAAAGGCCGCATCGTCGCGGAAGATACCCCTGAACAGTTGTCGACCCGATTGCGTCAATCGGAGAAAGTTTCGATCACCCTCAAGACATGTCCGGCCGACTGCGAGACGAAGCTTCGCGCGATTCCCGGCATTCTGAACGTGCTTCCCGGGCAGGCTGGAGGAAGTTTTTTAATCGAAAGCGAGCTCGGCCGCGATCTGCGCGACGAGATCGCCCGCGTGGCCGTGTCGAACCAGTGGGGATTGCTTGAACTCCGCACCGTGTCGATGACGTTGGAAGACGTCTTCCTCCAGCTCACGCGCCACGAGGACCAGACTCCGGATACGACGGAGGCCACCGTGAGCCTGGCCTCCGCAGAAAAGGTGGACACGTAGGAGCTGATATGACGCCGGTGCAAGCCGTTATTAGTAAAGAACTGCGAGTCTATTTCGTTTCCCCCATTGTGTACGTGGTCGGCGCGGTCTTTTTGTTGATCTTTGGGCTGCTCTCTTACCTCTACGTCGGGTTCGCCGGTGCGCAAGCCATCCAACTGATGCAGATGCAGGGAGGGATGGCTCAGATCAACTTGAACGATCTGGTCTTTCGGAATCTGTTCGCGAGCATGCGGATCGTGCTCGTGATTATTCTGCCCATCCTGACCATGCGCTTGTTCGCGGAGGAGCGGAAGCTCCGGACGTTTGAGTTCTTGATGACCTCGCCGATCCGGATCAATGAGATCGTCGTCGGCAAATTCGTCAGCGTGTTCACGATCTATCTCGGCCTCGTGGGGTTGACCGTACTGGTCCCGACGATGCTGATGCTCTTCAGCGACTTCGATTGGAATCCCATCTGGACCGGCTATTTGGGAATGGTGTTGCTGGGGGCGTTGTTTATCTCCGTCGGCCTGTTTGCGTCGGCGCTGACGGAAAACCAAATCGTGGCCGCCTTCGTCAGCTTCGGCATGCTGCTGACCATCTGGTTGATCGCCGGATTGGGAAGCCTGTTCGGGGACACCACCGCGGGCCGCGTCATCTCGTACGTTTCATACATGGAACACTATGAGCGCCTCGTACGGGGCCTGGTCGACACAAGCGACCTCGTCTACTTCGGAAGCGGACTGGCTCTCATGTTATTCCTCACACATCGCGTCGTGGAATCGACCAGCTGGAAATGAGTCTGAAATCCCTCCCCCTCGGCATTCTCGGAATGTTGCTCGGCATCGGCGGCATGGTCGCCTACAGCCTTCGACCAGACTGGCTCTGGGCCGTCACGGTCACGGAAGGCTTGGCGCTGGCCTGCTTAGCGGCGTTCTTCGTGTTGCACTTCGAGACCGTCAAAGCCTTCTCCAGCCGACGGTCGACCAGAATGGGACTCAATAGCCTGCTGATGGTCCTGCTCTTTACCGGCATTTTAGTCATCGTGAATTTCTTGGCCTCCCGTCATTCGATCCGTTGGGATCTCTCCGAGAATCAGAACTTCACCCTCGCGCCGCAAACCTATCGGGTTCTCAGAACCTTGCCGCACGACGTCAAGATCACCGTCTTCACCAGGGAAAAGGATCCCGGCTATCAAGCTTTCAAGGAGCGCCTGGAAAGCTATCGGCAAGCCTCGACCAAACTGAGCGTGGAATTCGTCGATCCGGAGAAACAGCCGAAGATGGCTCAAACCTACGGGATCTTCCGAACGGACACCGCGATTTTCGAGAGCAACGGCCAGACGATCCGCGTGATGTCCCCCTCGGAAGTCGAACTGACGGGCGCCTTACTTCGAATCTCCAAGGACGCGAAAAAGCGTGTCGTCTTTCTCGAAGGCCATGGCGAATTGAATGTCGAGGAGAAGGACCGCAACGGGCTCTCCATCGCGAAAGAGGCCCTGATCCGCCAAGGGTATGACGTCGGCACGGTCTCGCTCCTCAAGGAATCCGCCGTGCCGGACAATACGTCCGTCCTCGTCATCGCGGGCCCACGCCGTTCCGTCATTAAAGAAGAGCAGGATCGTATTCGCACCTATGTCGAGAAGGGTGGTCACCTGCTGGTGCTGGCCGATCCTGATACACAGACAGGGTTGGAATCCTTGCTCGCCCATTGGGGACTCGGCCTGGGGCCCGGGGTGTTGGTCGATTTGCAAGATCGGTTGGCACAGGGAGACCTCACGGCGCTGTTGGTCCGGACCTTCACCGAGCATGAGATCACGCAGGACCTGACCTCCGCCGTGCTGCTGCCCCTCTCGCGTCACGTCACCTTCGACGAACAGGTCGGTAAGGACTGGGACTTCGTGCCGCTGGCTCGTACCTCGCCGAACAGTTGGGCGGAGACGAACATGCAAGGTCGTGTGGTCAGCCTGAGCGAAAAGGAAGACGTGAAGGGGCCGCTGCCCATGGCGGCGGCGCTGGCTCCGAAAAAGGCCCCCGAAGAAGGCAAGCCGCGCCCGGCCATCGTGGTGATCGGCAACTCCACCTTTGTCTCCAATGCCTTTTTCAATTTTCCCGGCAACAGCGACTTTTTTCTCCATACGACCGGGTGGTTGGCCGAGGAACGGGACTTGATTTCCATCGCACCGAAAGAACCGGCATTGCGGCCGTTCACACCCAATCCCACCCAGGAACGGGCTCTGATTTACATACAAGTTGTTTTCCTCCCGCTCGTGACGTTGCTCACCGGCATCCTCGTGTGGAGAAAACGCCGACGCCTGTAACGGACATGAAAGAAGCGAGAAGGCTGAGGCTGAGGTTTAGGATTCAACCATTCGCATTCAACCTTCGTCTTAACCTTAACCTTTAAAAGACGTGATGCGTTACTGGCCCACACTCCTGTTGTTCGTCGTTCTCGCTGGTCTGGGGAGCTATCTCTACCTCGTGGAGTTTCCCGCCAAACAGCGGGAAGAGAAACAAGAAACGGAGCAGAAGCAACTCCTCCCTTTTCCGGAAACCGCCATTACCGGACTCTCGGTCACCACCGCTCAGGGCCCCATCGAGTTGAAACTGGCGGAGCCAGGCAAATGGTCTATCGTGGCTCCGCTTCAAACGGATGCCGATCATCGAGAGGTGCAGGCGCTTATCCGAGCGCTCGTGACGGGCCCCGTCACCAGAACCGTCGAGGAACAGCCGTCCCAGCTGGCGCCATACGGGCTTGAACAGCCGGTGACCACCCTCACCATCACTGCCGGAACACAACAGGAGACGATCTCCATCGGCGACAGCGGTCCCCTGTCCAACACCCTCTATGTGTTTCGCAAGTCGGATCGTCGCGTGTTGCTGACCAACTTGGCGCCGAAGGATTTCGTCAACAAGTCGTTGATGACCTTCCGTCGGAAGGAGCTCTTGCGTTTCGTCCAAAATGACATCGAACGGGTCCGCCTCACCTACCCGACGACGGAAATCGTGATCTACAACATGTCGAAGGACAAGCCCAGACCTTCTTGGAAAATCCGCTATCCGATCGAAGCAGAGGCGGACCAGAACGAAGTCCGCTCGTTGATGTTTCGGTTGGAGGATCTGAAGGCGCTCGGGGTCGTTGATCCTGGTCCTGAGCGAGACGCCGTCGCCAAAACCCTGACCGCGCCGAAAGTGAAAGTCACGCTGCATACCGTCGCGGGCGACCAAACAGTCCGGCTCTATCAGCCGAATCCTCAGAGCGGGGAGGCCATTGCGGAAACGACGGCCGATGGGCCGCTGTATTACATCAACCCCGCATTGATCAAAGACCTCACGAAAGAACTCTTCACGCTCCAGGACAAACGGCTGCTCGGCCTTGACTACACCGACATCGCGATGTTGTCGGTGAAGACGAGAGAGCACCAGTATGTCTTGATCAACCAGACCGGCGAGTGGGTGCTCGAAGACCAACCCACCGAGAAAGTCAGCCAGGAGGCGGCGTACCTCTTCGTCAGCCGCGTCGCCAACCTCCCCGCCGAGGAACGCGTCATGAAACAATCCGCGCCCCTGGCTCCCTATGGTCTATTGGCTCCCGCCGCGGAATTCGTGGCCACCGGCAAAGACGGCAAGACCACGGGAAAACTGACTCTCGGCAACCAATCCGGCAATCTGTTGTATGCAACCGGCCAACGTCTGCAAGGTGTCTTTCAAGTGCGCCCGGATCTGCTCAAGCAGATTCCCTCCAAGGCTGAACTGCTCGCCAATCCAAAAGACAAAGCCGCCACCAACCGCTGACGTCGGCCTTGCTCCGAAATACCCGTTCTGATCGGCACTCCCCTCTCTCTCACGGCTCGGGATCTCCCTAATTCCTACAGACCGCGGTTTTCATATGAAATGCTTTTCAGCCTGCTGATCGCTCTCGCGAAGAAAGGTGGCCATGCCGATCGGTCGAAACCGGGTACACGTGCCGCGACCCCTCGCCGTCGCTGAACAATACCTGCCCGCCGTTTTGATAATGGTGATGAGCGTGTGCCTCTTCGGCTGCGGCGACTCGGCGACCGTGAACCCCGTGGTGGAACTGGCCAGCCTGTCGGTTGACCCGGGAACGCTTCAGCCGGCCTTCAGCGGGGGGACCACTCAGTACAACGTCGATCTATCCAGCGATATCACGAGCGTGACGATCTCCGCTCAACCCGCGGTGGCCGGCGATACGGTCACGATCAATGGTCAGGCGACCACGAGCAGCGCGATCCCGCTGGGCGCCGCCGGTACGACGACGCCTGTCAGCATCGTCGTGTCCGAATCGGGCACCAACTCTCGAACCTACACCGTCCTTTTAGTTCGGGCCGGCCTCACCGGGAACAACTCGTTACAGAGCCTGACCCTGTCGCCCGGGACCCTGGTGCCTTCCTTCGATCCGAACGTGCAGGCCTATACCGTCGATGTGGCCAACAATGTCGGCAGGATCACCGTGATCCCCGCGTTGTCCGACCAGGCCGCGACGATGACGGTAAACGGGCAACCCACGAACTCCGGACAGGGTCAGACCATCACCCTCGGTCCCGCGGGCCAACCCACGGTCATCCCGATTGTCGTGATCGCTCAGAACGGAAGCCCAAAATCTTACCAGCTGACGGTGAGTCGCGGAGTTTCCAGTAACAACAACTTGCAGGGCCTGACTGTATCGCCGGGAACCCTGAACCCCGGCTTTAACGCGAACAGGACGAATTATACGGTGAATGTGGCGGGCGGCGTGACGACCGTCATAGTCACGCCCAGGCTGCAAGACTCCGCCGCGAGCATCACGCTGAACGGGCAGGCCACGACCTCCGGTCAGGGTCGGACCGTTCAATTAGGCGCACCAGGGTCGAGCATACCGGTCTTCATTGTCGTGACGGCGCAGAACGGCACTCAGAAAACCTACACGATGGGTGTCAACCGTGCCGCGCTTGGCGGGAATAATAATCTGTCGGGGTTGAGCCTGTCGCCGGGCACCCTCGATCCCACGTTTAGCCCGAATAGGACCAACTATACGGTGGGCGTGGCCAACAGCGTGACGAGCGTCACGGTCACGCCCAGGCTGCAAGACACCGCGGCGAGCATGACGGTGAACGGGCAGGCCACTGATTCCGGACAAGCGCGAACCGTGACGCTGAATGGAGCCGGGTCGAATACCCTGATTACAATCGTTGTGACCGGTCCCAATGGCAGTCAGAAGACCTACACCACCACCGTCGAACGAGCGGCAGAAGCCGGCAACAACAACTTGTCAGCCTTGACCATATCGCCCGGTGCCCTGTCTCCTTCATTCAACCGGAATAGACTCACCTATACGGTCGAAGTCGCCGAGGACGTCACCAGCGTGATAGTCTCCGCCACCAAATCCGACCCGAATGCCGTGATGTCCGGGTCGGTGAATGCCGGAGCAGGCACGGCGACCGGGCAAGCGACCATTTCGCTCGGCGGGCCTGGGACACGTGAGGTCGTCTCGATCACCGTCACCGCCCCGAACCAAAATTCCAAGACCTACGCCGTCACCGTCGAACGAAGGGCACAAGCAGGCGACAACAACCTGTCGGCCTTGACCATATCCCCCGGCGACTTGATCCCCTCATTCACCCCGGGCACAACGAGTTATAGGGTGAACGTCGGCGCCGACGTGACGAGCGTCAGCGTCACCGCGACGCTGCAAGACCCGAATGCCGGCCTGACGATCGATGGACAGGGAACCGGCTCAGGTCAGCCGCGTGAAATTGCCCTTGGCGCCGAGGGATCGAACACGAACATTTCGATCCGCGTCAACCCGCCGAATGGAAATGCCAAGACTTACCGCGTTACAATCAGGCGAGCGTCCAACGGAAACGACGGCGATGGAGGAAATAGAAACAACCGTGGCAACAGAAATAATAGGGGGGATGGCGATGACGAAGACGACGGAGATGATGATTAACCTCGGTACTTCGGCCCATCACTGATTCCGCCGCATCGCGAAGAACGGTCTTTCACTTCACATTTTTCTCCCGCACGTATCGATGTCATCAGCATACCGGTTCACCCCGCCGCAGATCCTAATCAAACCCCGCCCTGAGCATGGGGACACCGTCCCAAACCTCGATAGGCCCTTACACAAGTAGGGATAGACCGATCGGGACCCCTCTCGTAGTATCGGCATCCATGGTTCGTGTTCACAACCATGAGCGATCTCCTTACTTCTAACAACCAACGAAAGTGACTGGTTGTATGAGTCAGAATCTTATCCTCGCCAAACAATGGTGTATCGCCGCCCTTCTCCTGGCCATCGGCCTGAGTTCCCATGGCTGCACGGATTCGGCATCGGTTTCAGCGGACGTCGCGGTACCCCTCTCCAGCTTGACCGTTACCCCCGGGACCCTCCAGCCGGGGTTTTTCGCCAACACCACCAGCTATGCGGTCAATGCGCCGACATCCGCTGCCAGCGTCACCGTGACAGCCGTCCCCAAGGACATCACGACAATTGTCACGATCAACGGGACCGTCACCACGCAACGGTCCGTGAGCCTCGGCGCACCGGGATCGATCACCACAATTACCATCTTCTTGGAATCACAGACCGGAGGCGAAACGACCTATACCGTCAATGTCACCAGACTCTTATCCAGCGACAATAATCTGTCGGCCTTGACCGTCAAAGTAGGCACTACAAATCAGACTCTAGTTCCTGACTTCGATGTGGATATCCTCGACTACACTGTTAACGTTGATGATGCCAATGCTAGCAGCGTAACTGTCTCTGCAACCAAGTCGGATCCGAACGCCACTATCGTGATCAATGGACAGCTAACCAGTTCAGGTCAAGCAATCATCCCAATTGGTGGGCCAGGAGCAGTCACTCCTGTAACAATAGAAGTAATAGCACCAAATGGTAGCAAGAAGACCTACGGCATCACGGTGAACCATCTTTCCGATGACAACAACTTAAAGGACCTGAAGGTTGAGCCAGGCCCTTTAGATCCGCTCTTTGATAAGGGAACCCTATCCTATACGGTTAACGTAGCTACCAATATAGATAACGTGACCGTGACCGCAACGCTTCAGAATACGGCTGCCACGATGACGATCAATGGACAAGGAACTAGTTCTGACCAAGCACGTGACTTTCCCCTTGGCGCGGCCCCATCAAGTCTGGACATCAACATTCTCGTGATAGCTCCCAATGGCAGCCCAAATACTTACACTATCAAGGTCAACCGAGCGGCCCCGTCGAGTAATACCAATCTGTCGGCGTTGCTCGTAACGGCAGACCCCTTGAATATTCCCATAAATCATCCCGTTGATCTCAGCAACCCGCAACCCTACATAGTCAATGTAACAACTGACGTTCTAATCGTTACCGTAACCGCGACACTAGAGGACACGACTGCGACTATGACGGTCAATGGACAAGGAATTATCTCGGGTGCGCCAAGCCAGTTGATAACTCTTGGAGATCCAGGATCAGATACTCCTATTATCATCGAAGTGCGCGCCCAGAATTTGGTTGATACCAGGACCTACACCATCATGGTGCATCGAGAAGATCCACCTCCACCCCCGCCGCCACTGCCATAACGAATTGTCTACACGCCATCCTTTCCAGCCTGTTGTCTTGTCAGTCCAGGTGCCGAGCCCATCCTCAGGATATATTCACTGTCCCAACCCACATCGATACCAATTCCCCTGGTCTCGATCCCGAGAGCCTTGACTCCCACAGAATGGTTTGGTTAATACATAGCCCCTGTTTCCCTATACCTAAGTAGGGGTGGACCAGGCTTTCGCTCTTCCGTAGTATCCGTTAGCTTCTGTTGGGGTTCGCTGATGGACCTGCCCACTTCACGCCTCTTAACGAAAGAGACTAAATCCCCATGATACGCACCATGACCGTCATGAAACAGTATCTGAGTGCCACCTTTATGATCCTGATCGGCCTGATCACCTATGGCTGCGGTGACTCGGCGACCGTCAACCCCGCAGTGGAACTTGCGAGCCTGACGGTCAGTACCGAAACCACTACAGCAACACTCACACCACCCTTCAGCCCTGCAACAACTGACTACACTGTTGATCTCACCAACAACATTACAAGTGTGACTGTCAGTGCTCAACCCGCCGTATCCGGTGATACCGTCAGTATTGATGGCCAGACAACGACAAGCAGGGTTATCGATCTGGGTCAGCCAGTGCCATCGGAGTCCACGAAGCTTGTGCGTATCGTGGTATCAGAATCAGATACCAATTCAAGAACCTACACGGTCCAGATCAAGAGACCAGGTTTGGCGGGAAACAATTCTTTACAGAACCTGACCGTGTCGCCCGGGACTCCACCCCTCGTATTTAATGAGAACACTCTCAACTATGCAGTCAGTGTTGGTAATACAGTCAACTCGGTCACCGTTACACCTACCCTACAAGATCCTTCCGCAACGATGACTGTGAATGGACAACCAACTACCTCCGGGCAGGCTCGCACAATTACCCCTCTCAATCCTCCCGGCCAAAATACCACTATCACAATTCTCGTGAAGGCCCAGAACGGGGCGGAGAAGCCCTACACGATATCTGTGAGCCGTGGAGTATCAAACAATAATAACCTGCAGAACTTAACCATCTCACCGGGAACATTAAACTTCAGGGCCAATGTCACAAGTTACACCGTAAATGTGGGAAGCAATGTGACCAGCGTGACGGTTACGCCGACGCTGCAAGATCCCACTGCGACCCTGGCTGTTACGTCAAACGGGCCCGGGCCGATCACGACTTCCGGGCAGGCTCGAACCATTCCGTTGCGCGCTGCTGGTTTAAGCACCACTATCAATATCCTAGTAAGGGCACAGAATGGCAGCGAAAAGCCATACACCATCACCGTGGACCGAGCGGCCCCTCCCCCGCCCTCGGGCAATAACAATCTGTCGGCGTTGACGGTGAGGCTGAGTGCCTCAAGCCCTAACCTGATTAATTTTAGTTCGAATACCACGAGCTACACGGTGGATGTGGGGAGCGGCGTAAGCACCATTACGGTCACGCCGACACCGCAAGATCCCGCTGCGACCGTGACTGTTACGTCAAACGGGCCCGGGCCGATCACGACCTCCGGGCAGACTCGCACCATTCCGTTGCGCGCTGCTGGTTTAACCACTTCCATCAATATCGTGGTAAGGGCGGTGAATGGCAGCGAAAAGCCCTACGTCATCACCGTGGACCGAGCGGCACCTCCCCCACCCTCTGGAAATAGTAACCTCCAGAACCTGACCGTATCGCCGGGCACCCTGAGCCCCCCATTTAGTACAACGAGGACTAGGACCGACTACGTTGTAAACGACGTTCCCAGCAGCGCTACTTCCATTCTTGTGACCGCCACTCCCCAGGACTCAAGTGCAACCGTACTGATCAATACACAAGGGGGGAATTCTCGTTCCATCCCCCTCCCAACTGGCCCATCCACCACCGACATAGACGTTCTTGTGCGTGCACCGAACGGCAATGAGAAGGCGTACTCCATTACCGTCAACCAACCAGCGCCGGCAGAACCGCCGGCTCCGTCAAGCGCGCCGGACCTGATATCAGCGGATGACTCCTGTCTCCCTACATCTTCCACTGATCCTACCTGCGACCCACAGTCCGGCACGACTAGAGAGGACAACATCACCAACGTCACGTCGCCAAGGTTCAGCGTTGCCGCACCGCCCGCTGGGGCGACCCCGAACCTCTATGTGGGCCTAGTTCCCAACCCACCGCAAAAAGTCCCGGCGACCTTTGATGTAACAACCAATACCCTCAGGCCGAATACGCCATTAAGTGATGGGACCTACACCATTACCTACACCCTGTCGAACGCCGGGGGTGAGTCCAACCAGAGTCCAGCCATGCTCCCACAATTGCAGATCAACGGCGCACCGCCACCGCCCCCCGGGCCATGATGGGTAACTGATGCGCGATTGACTCGGCAGCCAAGTTAAAGGTTCCACCGCTCACGTGAGGTTCTCGCGTGAGCGGTTGCCTTTCCCGTACTTGATCACTGACGATCGTTCCACTCCCATAAGGTCTTTCAGTCGACAGACAGCTTCTCTCAGAAGCATTGTCACCAGAAATCTCCTCATCGCATGTCTCTGATTGCCTACACCTGTTCACCCGGTCGCAATTCCTAGTCTTGACCTCACGGGTCGGATTGGCTATACATTGAACTCCCGCTTCGCCTCTGTAGAGACTGGAACCCTCTCGTAGTTTCCACATGTAGCGTTTGGGTTCGCCAAAAACAAACAGATTCCTCGTTTTACGTATCAAGGGAAGGGACCGCCTCCAATGAAACGTATTTTTACCCTCGCTGGGCAATACCTCGTCGCCTTCATGATCTTGACGATGGGATGGAGTGAGTATGGCTGCTCGGACTCGGCCTCGGTCAATCCGGTCGTCGAACTGGCTAATCTGACCGTCACGTCCGGCAGTACCGCCGCATCGTTGCAACCGTCGTTCAATCCGGCAACGACGAGCTATACCGTCGATCTCTCCAGCAACACCGGAAGCGTGACGGTCGCCGCTCAACCGGCCGTGGCCGGCGACAGCGTGACGATCAACGGCGAGGCCACGACGAGCCGCACCATTCAACTCGGCGACCCTGGAACCACGACGCCGGTGAATATCGTCGTGTCGGAATCAGGGACCAATTCGCGCACCTATACCGTCCTTGTCACGAAAGCGAGCTTGACCGGGAATAATTCGTTACGAAGTTTGTCCATTTCGCCGGGCACCCTAGACCCCGGATTCCAGACCAATACCTTGAACTATGAGGTCTCCGTCGGGAGCAGCGTCGGCACGGTGCGCGTGACACCGACTCTGGACGATTCTGCCGCCACCATGACCGTGAACGGACAACCCGCCGCCTCCGGGCAAGCCCAAACCGTTCCCCTGCAAGGCCCTGGGCTGAGTACCATTGTCACCGTGGCCGTGACGGCGCAGAACGGCAGCCAGAAACCGTACACTTTGGTGGTCTCCCGCGCCGCGCTCGGCGGAAATAACAATCTTCAACGGCTGACCGTGTCGCCGGGTCGTTTGAATCCCTCGTTTAGCTCCGGCCGGACGAGTTACACGGTGAGCGTCGGTGGCCGGGTGAGCAGCATCACCGTGACCGCTGCGCCTGAGGATAGGGGTGCGAGCATGACGATCAATGAACAAGCCACCGATTCACGGTCCATTCCTCTGCCGGAAGGTCCGTCGAACACGGAAATTCAGGTGATCGTCACCGCCCCCAATGGCGCTCAAAAGCCGTATTTTATCACCGTGAACCGGCCGGCGCTTCCCGCCGACAACGATCTATCGGCATTGACCGTCACACCAGGAGCCTTGGTGCCTGCCTTTGATTCGGACCAGCTGACGTACACGGCGGAAGTGGCAACCGACATCGGTAGCGTGACCCTGTCCGCCACCAAGTCGGACCCGAATGCCGTGCTCTCCGGCGACGTCCCCAACCAAGGACAAGCGACGATTCCCTTGGATGGACCGGGAACGAGCAAGACCGTGTCGATTCGAGTCGCGGCACAGAACGGCGAGGTCAAGACCTACACCGTCGTCGTGACCCGGTTGGCTCCTTCGACCGACGCCAATCTATCGGACTTACGGGTGAGTGCCGGCACCTTGAATCCGAACTTTGCCGCCGGTACGCCGGTCTACATGGTTGATGTTCCAGGTTCCGTGGACAGGATCACCGTCACCGCCACCAAGTCCGATCCCAACGCCGTGATGTCCGTGTCGGGGACACCGATCGCCACGAAGGGAGATCCAAGCGGCAGCGTAACCGTTCCGCTCGCGCTGGGAGCAAGCACCTCAATCGCGATCTCCGTGACCGCGGAGGATCAGGTAAGCAGGAAAATTTACACGCTCACCGTGAACAGACCGTCCCGTTGATCCGGCGCGCCGGCTCGATCTGTTGACCCGACTGATGAGATCGGTTATAGAACGAACGGCAGTTCGGGCTTGTGAACATCGCGACGGCCGGCGTTGAACCCTTTCGTGGCTTCGGTTCCTACCGTTTGGGTTCATCTGGAGACAGATCATGTGCGATCTGGTGTACATCAGGAGATGGATTCTCATATGAAATCGGCGCGAGCCTCCGTATCGCACTCCTTCGTCGTTCTGTCTCTGTTGGCGATCGCTTTAGGCCCTTATGGTTGTTCAGATTCCGCAACCGTGAATCCCGAAGTGGAACTTGCCAGCCTGACGGTGACGTCCGTGGGCGGGCCGCTCGCGCTCGAACCGGCCTTTTCCAGCACCACCACCCAATACAGCGTCGAGCTGTCCAGCACTATCACCAGCGTGACCATCGCCGCGCAACCGCGCGTCTCGGGGGACACCGTGAGCATCGACGGCCAGACCACGACGAGCCGTTCCATTACACCCGGCCCTGCAGGAGTCCCCCCCACGATCGTCAGCATCGTGGTGTCGGAATCAAACACGAAGTCGAGAACCTACACGGTCGTTCTCAATAGGATATCGCTGGCGGGCAACAACGATTTGTCGGCATTGACGGTCACCCCTGGGGCCATGTCCCCGGCGTTCGCTCCAGGCCTGCAGAATTACACCGTGGACGTGGCGACCAACGTCGCCGCGGTGAGCCTGTCCGCGACCAAGTCCGATCCCAATGCGGTGATATCCGGTGATGTGCCGAACGACGGCCAAGCCGGGATTCCGCTCGGTGGACCGGGGACGACCAAAGACCTGTTGATTACCGTCACGGCGCAGAATGGCTCCGCAAAGACCTACCGCATCACCATCAAGCGTGCGGCGCCCATGGACGACAACAATCTGTCCGCGCTGAGCGTCAACGCGGGAGTTTTGTCTCCGCCCTTTTCCCCGGGGACCGTGATGTATTCGGTGGAAGTCCCCGCCGGTATCGATCGAATCATCGTCTCCGCCACCAAGTCCGATCCGAACGCCGTGATGTCGGCATTCGGTTCGGTGATCGCCGCGGCGGGAGTCGCGGCAGGCCAAGCGACCGCCCCGCTGGGGCTCGGAACAACGACATCTGTTGCGATGACCGTCACCGCACCGGATGGAAGTCAGAAGACGTACACGATAGAGGTGTTCCGACCGTCACGCTAGGCGGACCCGCATCGTACTGCTCGTGCGATCCGTGCTGCCTGGCAAGCGTGGCTCATCCCTCCCGGCCGACAAGACCTCGTCTCGCCGCGCGTGGAGCACCGGACACATGCTCATGCAGGAAGAACAGGCTTGTGCCGACGGCATGCCTTATCGTTTCGGGTCCAGCTCGATCAGTCCCTTGCGAATGGCGAGAATGGCCGCTTGCGTGCGGTCATAGACTTGCAGCTTGTGGAAGATGTTCCGGACGTGGTTCTTCACCGTCTTTTCGCTCAAATCAAGACTGTTCGCGATCTCCTTGTTGGTTTTTCCGTCGGCCACCAGCCGCAAGACCGTAATCTCCCGTTCGGTCAGATCATGCTCGGCCCACGCCGGCTTCTTGCCTTTCTTTTGCGCCATCAACGAGAATTCCGCCAAGATTTTGCTGGCGACGGACGGATGGATCAGTGATTCACCCCGATAGATGGCGCGGATGGCCGCCACGATTTGCGACGATTCGGAGTCTTTCAAGAGATACCCGGTTGCGCCTGCACGCACGAGGTCGAAGATGTATTGTTGCTCCTCGTACATCGTCAACGCGACGATGCCGATATGTGGAAACTCCCGCTTGATTTGCCTGGTCGCCTCGACGCCGCCCATCCGCGGCATGCTCACGTCCATGAGAATCACATCCGGCAGCAGGGCGCGGGCTTTCTCCACCGCTTCCATCCCATCCTGGGCTTCGCCGATGACGTGAATATCGTCCTTGGTCTTGAGAATGGCGGCCAAGCCTTCCCGGACCACCCGATGGTCGTCGGCGATCAACACCTTAATCTTCTCCATTCTCCCTCACCTCCTTATGGCCCAGCGGCACCTCGACCGTGATTTTCGTGCCTTTGCCCGGTTTGGATTGCACGTGTCCCTCACCGCCCACCAATCGCGCCCGTTCCAAAATACCTTTGATGCCGAAATGATCCCATTTCTCCGGATCGCGCAGGACGGCCTCCAGATCGAAGCCGATGCCGTTGTCGGCGATCGTCACGCGCAACAGATCCATATCGATATCCAGCTTGATCGAGACTCGATCGGCTTTGGCGTGTTTTTCGACGTTGCTCAACGCTTCCTGGATGATCCGAAACAAAAAGATCTTCGTTCGGGGAAAGAGAATCTGTTCATCTCCCGTCACCGCGAACTTCGTGGCGATATGGGTTTGGGTCTGGTACGACTTGAAATAATTCGTGAGAGCGGGGATCAATTCCATCTTGTCGTAGTGCAGAGGACGCAGGTTGAAGATGACTTGTCGCGCTTCTTGTATGGCCAACTTCAATTGCGCCTTGCTTTCCTTGATGGTGGCGAGGCTCGCTCGCGGGTTCTTTCGGATGAGTTGTTGGCACAGATCCAACTTGAAATTCACCCCGGCCAAGCTCTGCACAAGGCCGTCGTGGATCTCGCAGGCGATTCTGGTCCGCTCTTCCGTGACCGCGGCTCCGGTCTCTTTGACATACAGGCGATAGAGCGACTGATATTTGTTCAGCGTCTTCTCGATCTCCGCGGTCGCGCGAATGCGGGCTTCAATCAGTTCCCACATGAATTTCGCGCTGGCCCCGCCGATGACCGTGACGCCCATCCGATGAAACTCCTGGAGGAACTGCCCGACTTCTCCGTTCCCCGACACATCGATGATCAAATCGACGCGTTCCATGGCCAACAGCTGCCGATAGTCCCGCGTGACCGGAATGTTGAGCTGTTTGGCCAATCCTACTCCCGGCGCCTCCGGATTGAGTTCCGCGACACCGACGATCTGCACCAGCGGATCGTTCGCGAAGATCTCCATGAGCGCGGTGCCCCCGCGACCGGCCCCGATGATCGCGACGTTCGTCGCGCCGGAGCTCGGCGTGTTCCGTCGAGCGCGCTGCTGGGGAAGCGGTTTGTTCATCGGTCCTGTACTCTCCTACGCATAGCTCGGCGAGGGCCGCCACGAGCGAACGTCGAATCGGATGGGAAGGATGCGGTCGGGAAGAGAAATGAT
The DNA here is from genome assembly GCA_002083365.1 of Nitrospira sp. SG-bin1. Lineage (NCBI taxonomy): Bacteria > Pseudomonadati > Nitrospirota > Nitrospiria > Nitrospirales > Nitrospiraceae > Nitrospira > Nitrospira sp. SG-bin1. Next base: position 28,175 of record LVWS01000021.1, read on the forward strand.
GGGGGTCGGGGAGTTGCGCCCTACCGCTCGCGACGGTGCTGCGCGAGCGTTTTCAGCTCGTCCATGAATTGGTCGATGTCCTTGAACTCTCGGTACACGGATGCGAAGCGGACATAGGCGACCTGGTCCAGCTGATGCAACTCCTTCATGACTTCTTCACCGACGACCCGACTCTCAATCTCCGTCTCGCCCATCTCCTGGATCCGTTTTTCAATTCGATCGGTGACGGCTTCGATCGTGCTGATGCTGATCGGCCGCTTTTCACAGGCTTTTTTCAGACCGACCAGAATCTTATTGCGGTCAAAGGACTCTCGGCGACCGTCTTTCTTCACCACCACGGGAAGAATTTCCTCGACCCGCTCGTAGGTGGTATAGCGGCGCTTGCAGCCCAGGCACTCACGGCGACGGCGAATGACTTCGCCCTCCTTGGCCATGCGGGAATCGACGACCTTGTCCTCGAGTTCATCGCAGAAGGGACATTTCACCGGTGGCGACCCTGCTCTCTCGCTATCGACCGCCTAGTAGGGATGAAAGATGGGAAACCTGGCACACAATGCTTTGGCCTGTTCGCGAACGTCTTCCAACGCGGCCGGCTCCTGTCGGTGCCGGAGGACACGATCCACCAACTCGACGATCTGCTTCATCTCGGGTTCCTTCATCCCGCGCGTGGAGACGATGGGCGACCCCAGACGGATTCCGCTGGCCACGGCCGGCGGTTTTTCATCATACGGCACGGCGTTCTTGTTGACGATTATCCCGGCCGTATCGAGCGCGGCATCCGCCTCTTTCCCGGTGATCCCCTTGTTCGTGAGGTTCAAGAGCATCAAGTGAGTATCGGTCCCGCCCGAGACGATCTTATAGCCGCGATCGACGAACCCTTGCGCCAAGGCCTTCGCGTTGGCGAGGACTTGCCGCTGATAGCATTTGAATTCCGGCGACAAGGCTTCTTTGAAGGCCACCGCCTTGGCCGCGATCACATGCATCAAGGGGCCGCCCTGTAATCCCGGAAATACGAGCTTGTCGACCGCCTTCGCGTGCTCGGCTTTGCACATCGTGACGCCGCCACGGGGACCGCGGAGCGTTTTATGCGTCGTCGTCGTGACGAAGTCGGCATAGGGCACGGGATTCGGATGGAGTCCGGCGGCGATGAGGCCGGCAATGTGCGCGATATCGACCAGCAGATAGGCCCCGACCGATTTGGCAATCTGCTGGAACCGGGGGAAATCCAGCACGCGGGCATAGGCGCTGGCGCCGACGACGATCATCCGCGGACGGCATTCCTCGGCAACCTTTTGAACGGCATCGTAGTCGATCCGTTCCGTCTCACGATCGACGCCATAGGAGAACACGCGGAAGAGGATGCCTGAGAAGTTGACTTTACTCCCATGCGTGAGATGGCCGCCTTGGGCAAGATCCATCCCGAGAATGGTGTCCCCCGCCTTCAGGACCGACAGATAGGCCGCCATGTTGGCTTGCGAACCGGAATGCGGCTGCACATTCACATGTTCGGCGCCGAAAATTTCTCGGCACCGCTGAATCGCCAGATCCTCGACGGCGTCCGCATGCTGGCATCCGCCGTAATACCGTTTGCCGGGATACCCTTCCGCATATTTATTGGTGAGCAAGGAGCCTTGTGCCGCCAAGACCGCCGGGCTGGCGAAATTTTCCGACGCGATGAGGAGCAATTTCTCCCGCTGCCGGACTTCTTCCGCCTCGATCGCGGCGTAGACTTCGGGATCGGCCGTTTTCAGGGCATCCCATGAACCAATCGCGTCACTGCTCATCGTCTCCATACTCCCCGCTTTACGCTGAAGGTTCTTCAGGCTCTTGCTTCTTCACCACGCGGACCGTCACGGTCGCCACCACGTCCCTCGGCATCTTGATCGGCACGGATACCGTGCCGAGTTCCTTGATCGGTTGCGCCAATTGGATTTTTCGCCGATCCACCGTGACACCTTGCGCGGCCAACCCTTCCGCGATGTCTTTCGCGGTGACGGACCCGAACATCTTGTCGTCTTTCCCGACCTGCGCTTCGATCGTCAGCGAGACCGCGGACACCTTCTTGGCATGGGCCTCGATTTCCAGTTTCTCTTTCTTGGCCTTTTCCGCCGCCACTCGTTTCACATGTTCGAAGGCCTTGATGCTCCGGCTGTCGGCTTGGACGGCCTTCCGGCGCGGCAACAGATAGTTCCTCGCAAATCCATCGGCGACGTTGATGAGATCGCCGAGATGCCCCACCCCTTCCAGGGTTTCTTGAAGAATGACTTTCATACCGCTACTCCTTGACTAAGAAAGGGGTGAAGGATACTGGGGTGACTGCGAAAAGTCAATTCAGACAAAGGCCACTGAACCGTACCCCAATACCTAAGCAGGCTCATCCATGAGCATGGCAGCCGTCAGATTCTACTAAGGATACACCTCTGTACTGGCACGGGGGAGAAAGCTTTTCACGTATCAGATGGAGGGAAACTCTCCAGACGAGTTTACAGCGCGTTGAATTCTTCGACGGTCAGCGCGCTTGGCGAATCAATTTACAAAGGAGTCCAGGTCCTTTCCCTGGGAGAGGCATCCTGGCAAAGCCGGAACCTCGGCAACAAAGCAACCTGCCTCATCCTGTTCCACCACAACATGGAGTTTCATTTCTAAAATCTCCCTTTTCCATCACATCGAGGGCTATTATCGAGAAGACCATCTTCATGGTCAAGCAATCAGGCCGATAGGAGAAACACTAAAGGTGAAAGGTCCGTTGCGTGCCAGTTTTCCGATCCGGCCCCTGAGGCCGTGTCACGAAATCACGCCGAGCGCCCGGCCCACCTTGGCAAACGCCGCCACGGCTTGCTGCAACTGAACCGTGGTATGGGCCGCCGACATTTGAGTCCGGATCCTCGCCTGCCCTTGCGGCACCACCGGATAGCTGAATCCGACGACGTAGATGCCTTCTTTCAGCAGAGCCTCCGCCATCGACGTGGCAAGCGCGGCCTCGCCCAACATCACGGGAATGATGGGATGCTCGCCCGGGACAAGCCGGAAGCCCAGTCCGGTCAACTCGGCACGGAAGAAGGCGGCATTGGCCCGAAGCCTTTCCCTGAGAGGGTCGCCCTGTTCGACGAGATCGATCGCGCACAGCGCACCGGCCGCGATGGGAGGAGGAAGGGAGTTGGAGAACAAGTAGGGGCGCGATCGTTGCCGCAACAACTCGATCACCTCGGCCTTGCCGGAGGTAAACCCGCCGGTCGCGCCACCCAGCGTTTTTCCCAAGGTGCTCGTGACGATCTCGATGCGGTCGGCGACGCCGAAACGAGCCGGGGTTCCCCTGCCCTTCGGACCCAACACCCCGGTCGCATGGCTGTCATCGACCACCACCGCTGCGTCGTACCGTTCCGCCAGCTGAACGATCCGATCCAGTTTGGCCAGATCGCCGTCCATCGAGAAGACTCCGTCCGTGACAATCAGCCGCAGGCGGCAGGGAGCGGCTTCGTGAAGCCGTGCTTCGAGCTCCGCCATGTCGGAATGGGCGTATCGGAATCGCTTCGCCTTGCAGAGTCTGATGCCGTCGATCAGGCTGGCATGATTCAACGCATCGCTGATGACGGCATCGTTCTCATCCAGCAAGACTTCGAACAGTCCCCCGTTCGCGTCGAAGCACGAACTGTAGAGGATGGTGTCCTCGGTCCCGAGAAACTGGCTGACGGTTTGCTCGAGTTGTTTATGCAGGTCTTGCGTACCGCAAATGAACCGCACCGAGGCCATGCCATAGCCATGCGTTTCGAGCCCTTTGCGAGCCGCCTGCACGATGGCCGGATGATTCGCGAGTCCCAAATAGTTGTTCGCACAGAGATTCAGCACCGAACCTTGCGCCACGAGGATGTCCGACCCTTGCGGACCAAGAATGCGTCGCTCGGATTTGTGGAGGCCTTTGGCGCGGATGTCGGCGAGCTGAGTATCGAAAACTTTCTTGAAGGACGAGTAGGCCATGGTTAGAACATAATTGAGAGATGAGGACTGAGGGCCGAGGGCTGTTCTCTCAGTCCTCGTACCTCAGCCTGACTACGGGTACAACACCACTTTCCCGCACTGTCCGGACTGGATCAAGTCAAAGCCGGTGGCAAACTCCTTCATCGGGAAAGAGTGAGTGATGACCGGCCGGATATCGAGACCGGCCTTAAAGAGGCCGGCCAGTCGGTACCAAGTTTCAAACAAGCGCCGGCCGGTGATGCCATAGACGCGAATTCCCTTGAAAATCATTTCGTTCGGCAAATCGAAGCACACAGGGCCGGTTGGAATCCCGAACAGAGTGACCCGGCCGCCGTTCTTTACGGCACGAAACGCCTGATGCATGGCCGCGGGGTCTCCTGACATCTCCAGCGCGGCATCGACCCCTTCACCGGCGGTCATGTCGAGGATCGCCGACGTCATGTGCTCGGATGATTCGGACTTCGCATTGAGAACATGATCCGCCCCCACCTGCTTGGCCAAACCAAGCCGATAGTCGCTGATATCGGACGCGATAATGGTCGCCGCACCGGCGGTTCGTGCGACAGCCGCGGCAAATAAACCGGTCGGCCCACACCCCGTGATCAAGACCGTATGGCCGGTGAGATCTTCAGCGAGGGCGGCATCCACCGCATTGCCAAGCGGCTCTTGCACGCAGGCTAACTCGGGTGGAATGTTCGGAGCCGTGTGCCACAAGACCCCCTCCGGCAATGCGACGTACTGCGCGTAGGAGCCGTCTCGATCGATCCCGAGAATCTTGTAATTCTTGCACACGTGCGCCTGCCCGGTGCGGCACTGGAAGCAGGCGCCGCAGGTCAGATGCGATTCGGCGGCGACATAGTCACCGACCTTGACCAGAGACACCTCCCGCCCCACCGCCACGACGTGACCGCACAATTCGTGACCGATGATTCGCGGAGGATGAATTCGGCGTTGTGCCCACTCGTCCCACCGATAGATATGGGCGTCGGTTCCGCATAACGAAGTCGCGGCCACCTTCACCACGGCGTCGTGTGGCCCAGGGGTTGGGTCAGCCCATTGGGTCAGGGCCAACCCCGGTCCCGCAGTCGTTTTGACGAGCGCTTGCATGAGCCTATTCTATACCAACCCATCGGTTGACACCCATGTTTCTGCGAAAGAATCGAGTTGCAGGGAGTTCACGGCGATAGGTAGGATGCCGGACTACCTGAGCATCACGCAAAGGGTACGGGCCGTTCACATAGGCCGGTCTAGAGACGCGAAAGGCGGAGGCATGAAAACACGACAAAATATGGTACGGGGAGTCGTCATAGCCGGCCTATTGGGATGCTTCCCGCTGGGCGCCCAGGCGGAAACGGCTCGGTGGGACATCGATCCGGACCACTCTCTGATCGAATTTCGCGTGACGCACATGGTGATCTCCAAGACGTCGGGGCGGTTCACGGACTATCATGGGTTCGTTGAGATGGATGCGACCGCGAAAACCTTGAAGAGGATTGAAGCCACGATCAATGCCGAGTCCATCAACACGAATCAAGAAAAACGCGACACGCATCTGCGGAACGCCGACTTCTTGGATGTCCAACAGTTTCCGACGATCACTTACAAGATGAAGACCTATCGGAAACAGGGAACCACCTACAAGGTCATCGGGAACTTCACCCTGCGCGGCGTGACCAAAGAAATCACGCTCGTCGGGACATTCAACGGCGTCACCAAGGATCCCTGGGGCAATACCCGAGCCGGATTCACCGCCGATGGAACAGTGAATCGTAAGGACTTCGGCATGATTTGGAACAAAACGCTCGATAACGGCGGACTGGTCGTCGGGGACGAAGTCTACATTCATCTGGATATCGAGTGCGTAAAGGCAAAATAGCCGAGGACAACTTTATGGCGTGGCGGGTTTCCGGTTGTGAGTTTCTGGTGTTGTCATTCTAACCGACCTCACGAACCCGCGATTCTCAACCCGAAACTCTGCATCCTAACCAATATGAAAGCAATGGTGCTCGAACATACGAGCGACGTCTCCGACAGTCCTTTACAGCTTCAAGAGCGCCCCATCCCTCTTCCACAACCCGGCCAGATCCTCGTCAAGCTTCACGTCTGCGGCGTCTGTCGGACGGATCTTCATGTGGTGGAGGGAGAACTCCCCGATATCCCATTTCCATTGATCCCGGGCCATCAAGCAGTCGGCACGGTGGTGCAGGTCGGATCCAAGGTCTCGGAGGCGCAGGAAGCGGACAGGGTCGGTATTGCTTGGCTTCAAGGAACGTGCGGACAGTGCGAATTCTGTACAAGCGGGCGTGAAAATCTTTGCTTACGGGCAAAGTTCACCGGCTATCAGGTTGATGGTGGCTATGCGGAATACGCCGTCGTACCCGCACGATTTGCCTATCCCATCCCACCAATCTTTTCTGACGAAGAAGCCGCTCCCCTGTTATGTGCCGGCATTATCGGCTATCGAGCCTTAAGGCTCAGTGGGGTCAAACCAGGTCAGCGTCTTGGACTCTACGGCTTCGGGGCTTCCGCACACATTGCAATTCAAATCGCACGGCATTGGGGCTGTCAGGTCTATGTCAGCTCGCTCAAACCGGAACATCAAGCGTTGGCTAGACAGCTCGGAGCGGTCTGGGTCGGCGGGGCAATGGATATGCCGCCGGACAAGCTGCATGGGTCGATTATTTTTGCACCGGCCGGTGATCTCGTCCCTCCGGCACTGCGCGCACTCGACCGAGGCGGCACGCTTGCCCTGGCCGGCATCCACATGTCTCCCATTCCATCCCTCGACTACGATCGCGACCTGTTCGGCGAGCGCGTCATTCGCAGCGTGACGGCCAACACCAGACAGGACGGGATCGATTTGCTGCGCGAAGCGGCGGCTATTCCCATCAAACCACATACGGCCCGTTTTCCTCTGGAAGAGGCGAACCGCGCGCTGCGGGAACTCAAAGCGGGTACCTTTCAAGGGGCGGCGGTCCTGACAATGTGATCGAACGGAATTTCAACCTCAATTGCTGAAACTGCAAATGGATTCGCAGCGGGCAAACCCTATCGCTTCCGGTTGAGAATGCTCGAAGCCCGTTCGGACGCTTCCTTCACCAAGATTCCCATCTTCGGATGTGACGGCTCAAGATCAATCGGCCAACCGTGATGACGCAGCCGCTCGCTTGCGGTGGGACCGATTGATGCGACCACCATCGTCTTCAGCGCCGCTCGAAATGGTTCCACCCTTCCATCCTGCTCCAACAGCTTCATGACATGATCCACTTGCGCAGCGTTGGTGATCAGGATCATGTTGACGCGACCGGCGATGATTTCATCGAGGGCGTGGCGAATCGGTCCAAGGTTCTCCGGCAGGGCCCATTTATAGATCGGAACCGAGAATACCTCCGCACCTCGCTGCTCCAAGGCTTGCGACAGATCGAGGTTTGAGACTCCGTACTCCTGCACGGCCACTCGCAATCCATTCACAGGGCGGTGCTCATCCAGGACGGCTATTAGATCGACCCAGGTATTGGGTTCCGGCACCGTGATGGTCGGTTGAAGACCGACGGCCTTGAGGGCCGCAACCGGCTTCGGCCCTCGTGCGACGATGGTCGTCTGTTGCAGCGCTGTCAGGATTGATGACCAGGCGTAGCGAGCTTTCAGGAGGTCAAACAAGATGGTTGCGCCTATACCCGTGAGTAGGACGAGCAGATCAATCCGCCCGGCCATGAGCCGGCTCCCGAACTCATGCGCCGCCTGATTGTCTTCCAGCGGGATCTCTCGCAAAACAGGTGCAACAAGTGGACGCCCACCATAGCGCTCGATCAACCGCGTGATCTCGGTCGCCATCCGGCTTTCCAACGCGGCAACTGTTATTCCATTGAATGCCATTGGGACTCTGATCCTATCACAGCCGACTGGACTGGGAACCTGAGCGGATTTTCCGTTGACGGCTTGCGGCCGCCTCCCTACTATACAACCTTCGATCTAGTTGGATCATTGAAGGTTTGCATGCCCACTCCACTGCATCAAGGTCTCCGCCATTTGGCTCTGCGCGTGCTCGATCTTCCTCGCTCCCGTCGATTCTACGAAGAGTTGCTCGGGATGCAGGTCGTCTGGGAACCGGACCCGGACAACGTCTATTTCAGCTCCGGGGTCGACAACCTGGCGCTCCATCAGATCTCGAAGAACGAATTGGATTCCTATGACTCCTCAAGAACCCAACTGCTCGATCATATGGGCGTGATACTCGCGAGTCCTGATGCCGTCGATGTGATGTACCGTACGATCGTGCCGAAGATCGAATCTCTGGGCGGGCGTATCACAAAACCACCCAAACAACACCGAGACGGCAGCTACTCATTCTATTTTGCCGATCCCGATGGCAACCTGATCCAGGCTCTGTATGAACCGGCGATCAGCAAATTAAGGTTCAGCGCCCACTCATGAGCCAGGTTTGGACCAACCTTCCCCACAATCGTTACCTGACCCTTGCCCCCTGGTGCTGGATCCAACTGGAGAGTGCGGAGCCGCCAGGACCCTTCCCTTTCGTCGGCGGGGTGGCCCCGGAAGTCGTCGCCAGTCTCCAGGAGGCTCACAGTCTTCTGTCCAGCGCGATCGATACGGCGATCAGCGATGTCTTTTCAAAACGCGCGCCGCTTGATGATCCCGACCGCCAGCGGCGCCTGGAAGATGCCTATGCCGAGCTGGTGAACGCGCGGCCTTACCTGAAACAACACATTCGCTGCGGCCGCCGACCGGATGGAACGTTCCAGTGGGAATTTCCGACTGACCCGAGCACATCCGCCACCGTGACCAACGGCGGGCTTCGCATCTTCCATGCGATCAATCACCAAGCGATTCCCATAGGATTCAACGGACGACCGCTGGGTCCGCTGATAGGAAAACTGTTCGGTCTGCTCGACGGAACCCATACCACGGCCGAACTCCATTCCGTGATATCCGCCATGCCGCTCGAGTCGCAGATGATGCTGACCAAGGTGATGGAATCGCTCCATCAATATGACTGTCTGGTAACCTCCGCGACGAGTTCTATCCAAGGGCGTTGGTTCGACATCGTTCAGGATCAAGATGTCGTGCACCTCGGACATGCCGCGCTCCTCTACCGGCAACGGGACACCGTTCTTCTCTTCGACCCGTGGCTTCTGCCGTGGTTTGCCGAATCTCCGCTGCCATCCATCTGGAACGGACTGTTCCCGAAACCGGCCGCCGTGTTTTTGACTCATGATCATGACGATCACGTCGATCCACGCACCTTGCTTCATTTACCGAAAGACACGCCGATCATCGTGCCCAGTCGCCGGAATCGAACGGGGCTGTTCTTTGACTATCGATCCCTCCTCGCTGAACTGGGCTTTGACCGAGTCATCGAGCTGGCTCATGGAGAGACGTGGCCGTTTGAAGGAGGAACCGTCGTGTCCGTCCCCTTCTACGGAGAGGACCCCTGCGACTTGAGGATGCCCAGAAACTGCTATTTGATTTCGGATCGTGGGCACAACGTGTTGATCCACGCGGACAGCGGCCCGACGAACGATGGTGGATCCGCGCTCAAGGACAATGTCATCCGGCAATTGGTCGGACAATATGGGCGGATTCCGTTGGTGTTCGCTTCCCAACAACAGTTGCTGGAGATCCGTAGCCATGCCGCCCACGCCGCCCTTTCCCACCCGGGAAAGTGGCTTGATATCGGCGAAAATGGGTACCTCACGAATGCCTACTTGGCCCAATTGTGCACCGATGCTCAGGCCGATCTGTTTGTGTCATACGCAACCGGCGGAGCCGACTGGTATCCCGATCACCTGTCGTTCATGTTCAGCCGGCGAAACCCGGCCAGAACGGCGCTTTTGACCGCTCATTGGGAACCGGCTGAAAAACTGAAAGCTCTTCTTGCCCCACAAGGGTGTCGCTATCATGGTGCCCGGGCCTTCGATCTCTATCGAATGACGGGTGGAGGCGCGGTGGAAGTGATGTCTGCAGGAGAATCCCTTGCCCCATTGACACTCTACCGGCTGGATCATGGCAATCCGCCGTTCATGAGGCCAGGCAAGGGTCGATAGACTATTTTCTTTGAGGGGTAATCATGGCCGGGACACAGTCGCCCATTCTTGTCACAGGAACAGCGGGATTCATCGGATTTCACGTGGCTATGCGTCTTCTGGACCGTGGCGACCAGGTGATCGGCCTGGACAATCTCAACGATTATTATGACCTACGATTGAAACAGGCCCGGCTCGCTCAATTGACGCCGCGCGACCGATTCAGTTTCATTAAGCTCGATCTCTCGAATCGACAAGGCATGCGCGATCTCTTTGCCGGTGAACCGATCCGGCGCGTGGTTCATCTCGCGGCTCAAGCCGGGGTGCGTTACTCACTGGTCAATCCTCACGCCTACACCGAAAGCAACATCGAGGGATTTCTCAATATTCTCGAAGGCTGTCGGCATAGTCGCATCGAACACCTCGTCTATGCTTCCTCCAGTTCTGTCTATGGCGGCAATACCCACATGCCGTTTTCCATCCATGACAATGTCGATCATCCGGTCTCGCTCTATGCCGCCAGTAAAAAAGCCAACGAGCTGATGGCTCACTGCTATGCGCATCTGTATCGACTGCCATGCACGGGTCTTCGCTTCTTTACCGTCTATGGACCTTGGGGGCGTCCCGATATGGCTCTGTTCATCTTTACAAAGGCCATCTTGGAGGGCAAACCCATCGAAGTCTTCAATCAGGGCAAGATGAGGCGCGATTTTACCTATATCGATGACATCGTCGAAGGTGTCATCCGAACACTCGACCATCCGGCCGCAGCCAATCCGACCTGGTCAGGGGACAAGCCTGACCCCGGCACCAGTTCCGCCCCGGCGCGCATTTATAATATCGGCAACCACCAACCGGTGGAACTGCTGCACTTCATCGAGGTGTTGGAACAAGCACTGGGAAAGAAAGCCGAGAAGAAACTGATGCCCTTACAACCCGGAGATGTCCCTGCGACGTACGCCGATATCGATGATCTCACGCACGATGTCGGCTTCAAACCTACCACGCCGATTGAGGTGGGAATTCCTCGATTTGTGAAGTGGTATCGCGAGTTCTATAAGCTCTGACAAATCCTCTGCAAGAGAGAACAGGTCGAATTACGGAGGACGTCAGCCAACTGTGGCTCGACGCCCTTACGGACACCCGATCGGCACGAACCCCGCCCCAAAGATTCTCGACAGCGTGACGTAGCGCGTGTTGTCGTAAAACGAGTAACTAGCCCCACGCTGATTGCGCCCTGAGAGATCGCCGCCATAAGACGGGTCGGTGCCGTAAAACATTCCACCACGGGTTTTTTGAACCAAGTGAAGCCATTCAGAATAGAGCGTGCAGACTTCCTCTTGCACGGAACCGCCCGGCGCTACGCTTGCATGCCAGTCTCTAGCCCAGTCTGGGACATTCCGACCTCCCATGCCTGAACCACGATCTTGATAGGAAGGAATTTGGTAATGGGGTGCGGCGACTGTCGAAGGTTGAGGAAGAATCGTCGGCATGTTCTCCAAATTGGGCACGACAGAAAGCGGCTTAAGTTCCATGGCTTGGCAACCTGCTTTCTCCTTGTTGGTGTAGATTGCACTGCCATCCGCTTGAGGGCATTTCCAGGTCGGCTCCGATCCTGACTGGGTATCCGCGAAGACCGGATGAGTTGACAAAACCGCCAGCATCGCCGCGAAGAAAGGAAACAGCCGCATGGGACACCTCCCGGTCATATGCAGGCACACAGTGCCTCCATCCACGTGATCATTCCTATGAAACGATATCCACACCCTACGCAATACGTTATTCTTGGGTCTATGCCTCTTTCGGTGGGGGAATCTTCAATGCTGATGCGGCTGGAAGAGAATTAGTGATCGAGATCTCCCTCAACCGCCCGGTTCTCGAGACTGCCGGCCACGACCTCCGAGGATTGACCGGGATGGGACGGATGCCGGATGACCAATAGGAAAAACTCCGCCGACATCCTACGTTACTTGTCCCCGCCCTGGTCCTCAGGTATCCTGCGCATCTCCCTCTTTGGGCAGCGGTGGACGGGAGATGGCAGGGAGACGCGCCATCGGTTGCCAAGACACTCATTCGCGTGATGGACATCAGCGAGGAATCGAGTTGAAGACTCGACATGACTGACTACAGCGTGCTCGGCAATCTGCTGCTCATTTACACCGTCTCCATCGCCGTGGTGTTTCTATTCCATCAATTCCGGTTGCCGTCTATCGCCGGATTTCTCGTCGCCGGAGCGTTGATCGGTCCTCACGGGCTCAATCTGATTTCCGATATCGCGACGGTGCAAGTGCTGGCGGAAATCGGGATTGTGCTGCTGCTGTTCACCATCGGCATCGAATTCTCGCTGGTACAACTCACCTCGCTTCGTCGGCTGCTCCTGATCGCGGCCCCGATCCAAGTCGGTGGCGTCATCGCGATTACATGGCTCGGCGGCACCCTGGCGGGCTTACCCGCGTCCCAGGCGATCTTTTGGGGGTTTCTGCTCTCACTCAGCAGCACCGCGATCGTGCTGAAAGCGCTCGCGGCCAGCGGAGACAGCGACTCACCCCACGGGCGAGCCACCATTGGGATCTTGATTTTTCAGGACCTGGCTGTCGTTCCCATGATCTTGTTGACCCCCATTCTTGCCAGCCACGGCGAAGGAACGTTGCCCCTGGTTCTGTTGTCGTTGGGGAAATCCATCGTGGTGGTCGCCTGTATCGTCGCTGCGGCCTGGTATGTGGTACCGAAAGTGCTCGACCATATCGTTCGCAGCCGAAGCCGGGAGCTGTTCCTGCTGACGATCATCGTCATGTGCCTCGGCATCGCCTGGTTGACATCGCTCGGCGGCCTCTCACTGGCGTTGGGGGCCTTCATCGCCGGACTCGTCATTTCTGAATCGGAGTACAGCCATCAAGCCATCGCAGAAGTGCTGCCGTTTCGAGACAGTTTCAACAGCTTGTTCTTCGTCTCCATCGGCATCCTGATGGACTGGCGTATCTTGTTGGAGTATCCGATCGTCGTGACCGGCGTCTTGCTCATCGTCCTGCTCGTGAAGTTCTTCGCCGGCACCGGGGCCGCCCTCGCCGCGTCCGTACCTCCACGATCGGCCGTCATGACCGGTATTGCTCTCGCCCAGGTCGGCGAGTTCAGCTTCATCTTGGCGCAGGTCGGCCTGGAGGATCAGCTTTTGTCCGGACCGCCGTACCAGATTTTTCTGGCGGTCTCGGTCTGTTCCATGATCATCACGCCGTTTCTCATGCAGGTATCCCCGCATCTCGCTCGGCGCGTCGAGGCCATGCAACGGCTTTACCACTGGCTTCCCGGTCAGACCATCGCCCACGTGCTGGAAGCGGAAGGACGGCACCTGCGCATCAAGGACCATGTGATCATCGTGGGATATGGGCTCAACGGGCGCAATCTGGCTCGCGTATTGGGAGAGACGGAAGTGCCCTACATTGCCTTGGATTTGGACGGAGACACCGTGCGCCGGGAAGCGTCCCACGGCTTGCCGCTCTACTATGGGGATGCGACCAATCCCAATGTACTGCGGCATGTCAAGATCGAAGACGCGCGGGTCCTGGTCGTCGCGATCTCCGATCCGTTCATGGCCCGCCGAGCCGTGCAGGTGGCGCGAGGCTTGAACCCGAAAATTCACATCGTGGTGCGGACCCGGTATTTGCGTGAGTTGGAGGAATTGCACCAGCTGGGTGTGGACGACGTCGTGCCGGAGGAATTTGAAACGTCGATCGAAATATTTGCGCTCGTCCTCCGCACCTACAACATGCCGCAAGATTTCATCATGCGAAAGGCCGAGCAGGTTCGTCGCGAAGGATACGCACTCTTACGGCGCAGCGAGCTTCCCGAACTGGCACACCATCTGCGGGGCGGCACCCTCGCCGATGTCGAAGTGGAGACGTGCCGAATCGAGGAAGATTCGCCGGCGGCCGGAAAGACCATCGCCCAACTGGCATTGCGCCCGCGAATCGGGGCGTCCATCATCGCCTTGACCAGAAGCGGCGTCACGGAATCCAACCCGCCGGATAAAACCACGCTTCTTGCCGGCGACATCGTGGTTCTGCTGGGCACACGCGATCAGATCCGACGAGCCATGGGGTTCATATTGGCGAATGGGCGCGGCGGCTAGCGTCCCGTCATGGCTTGGTAGGCCTCATCCAATGTGCCGACCTGAATGAGTTGAACGCGCCGTCGTGCCGCGACCTCCGTCGCACTGATCCAGTCGGACGTGAGCGGCTGGTCACGCGCGACGATGACCGATCGGTAATGCGCATTGGCGGCGGCCTCGATCTTCACGGGTAACCCCCCGACCACATCGAGGCGGCCATCCGGTGTGATCTGGCCGGAGAGGGCGACATCCGGTCGGATCGTATCTCCTCGATAGACCGCCATGATCGCGACCGCGACCGCGGCGCTCGCGCTCATCCCGTCGGTCATCGACGTCACGGAACGATTCTTGATTGTGATCAACCAATCGTTCCCGCTGTCACCCACGGCAGAGGTGACGGCTCGCACGGCGCGACGGGCTCCCTCCTTCCATTCCGCACCGACGATCGATCCTCCTCCGAGATTGACTTCGTTGAACTGAATGGTAGGACCGTCTTGCCCGGCGGCACGATCGAACTGAATCAAGATGTAGTTCACGACACCGGGTAGGCCCTCGCCCTGTATACCCAATGCCGGGACGGTGACGAGGTTGGGACTTCCGGCATGCGACGACATCGCGGGCATGACCGCCAACATGAACGTGCATCCCAGCCCAACTATCGCGATCAGCTTCGCCACCGGAGTGTCACTCGTTCTTTCAGAGGATGATCAAACGGCCGGCCTGTTTGCACGGATACCAGATGAGCCGCCTTGAGCTTGTAATACCATTTCGCCGGCATATCGGCGTCGCCGAGAAACATCGACGAGGGCTTGTGGCGAAGCCCCACCGCCAGGCGTTTCATTGCCCGCTCATCTTGGCTGAGAAACATTTTCGTGAGCGTGCGAAAAATCAGATTGCTGAATGGAAGCCAATGTAGTCCGCGCCAATAGGCGGAAAAATCGATTCGGCATTCCATATCGGACACCGGTGTGGCCATCAACCGATTGGCGACCCAGGCGTTCCCGCATTGCATGAGTTCCACACGCTGGTTCGGCAGCAGAAAGTCGATGGTCGTCGATAACGGCCCCCCATAGATGCGCTCCACCCAGTGAAATGGACCGCTGTTCTTCGCCGGTCGGTGGGCGGTCATCCGGAAGCCGTTCGAGATCGGTTCGAAAATCTTGGTCTTTTCGTGCATCCGTACGTCACTGCGCCACCAGGAGTGGACGTACGGTCCATGGACCGGGTCGATGAGACCGATGATGCCGTCGTCAGGAGTACAGGTGTAGGTCAAGGAAATGTGGAACGACTGCCGAGGTTCCGAGGGTAACGGCATGCGGGGCGCCGAAGGTAATGGGTCGAGAAGACCTCGTTCGTCGGGCAGATACAGCCAAATCATGCCGTCCGTCTCTTCAGCCGGATAGGGCGTCACGCCGATCTTGTCTGTTTGTAGATTACTCTGTTCAGGGAGCGCGGGGATGCGCTGACAGCGCCCCTTCATGTCGAACTGCCACCCATGATACGGACATTCCACCCGTTCACCGTCGAATCGGCCGAAGGACAGCGGCATACCCCGGTGCGGACAGATATCGCGCATCGCTGCAAGATGTCCGGCTCGATCGCGGCAGAGGACGATCGGCAAACCCAACATCTGCAGTCCCTTCATCGTGCCGGGACGCAGGGTATGACTGGGCACGGCTGGGTACCAGAACCCGAAGAGTGGGGCGCTCCTGGAAGCTGCGACTTCAGGTGACGGCTGTTCGATCATGCGGGTCTATCGATTGGGAGGACTCTTGTAGGATAGGTGGCGCGCAACGGTCCAGACTATAACGAGGGTCCGGAGAGAGGTCAAGCAATACGCAGCACCGTAGCGGGGATGTCCGCTTTCTTGACACCCCGAAGGATCACATACTATTCTGTTCATACGCGGAATGCGCGTTGACGATGCGATGTCAGGAGTAAGAACATGATCTCCACACACATAGAGCCGACCGCCACGTTGGTACAGCTGCAAGAATCCAAACCGGAACGGGTCACGATCGTGTTGTTGAGCGGTGATCTCGATCGGGCGATGGCGGCTTTCATTATCGCCACCGGGGCCGCCGCGATGGGGATGCAGGTGACCATGTTTTTTACGTTTTGGGGGTTGAATACGATCCGAAGAAGGGGCGCCACAAGTTCGGCAAAAGATTGGCTGCGAAGGATGTTCGGGCTGCTCAATAGAGGCGGCGCCGATACCTTGCCCTTGTCCCGATTCCACTTCGGCGGGTTGGGAACGAAGATGATGCAGACGGTGATGAAGCAAAATCGGATGCCGGGCGTGCCGGAGTTGATGCAAACCGCCTTGGATCTGGGCGTACGGTTCATCGCCTGCACGACCACGATGGGACTCATGGGCATCACCAAGGATACGTTGATCGACGGCATCGATCAGTTTGCCGGCGTGACCACGTATCTGGCGGAAGCCAAGCAGGGTAGCGTCAACCTGTTCATTTGAACCGTCCACTGCCACAAGGGTGTCTTCATGATGCAAGCCGATGTCAAACTCGATACATTGGGATACTTCTGTCCGATGCCGATTATTCTCACCTCCAAGAAAATCAAGGAATTGGCATTAGGTCAGGTCCTGGAAGTTCTGTCCGATGATGAGGGAATCAAGAAAGACATGCCGGCTTGGTGTGAAACCACGGGCCATCAAATGATGGGCCTGGAAGAGGAACAAGCCAAGTCGGGACGAATCTATAAAGCCTTCGTCAAGAAAGCGAAATAGCCGGCCTCCTGTACGGGAGGCAGCTCAGTCAGAAGCCGGAAGGACGATCGTCAGTCCTCCGGCTTTTTCATGTGCACTCACAATAACACCTATGGATCGGATCGTGGAATGTGTCCCCAACTTCAGTGAAGGTCGGGATCCGTCGACGATGCAGGCGCTGATCGATGCCGTCACGTCGAGACCCGGTGTGGTGGTTCTAGACCACTCGATGGATACCGATCACCATCGGTCGGTGTTGACCTTCTGCGGGACCCCGGACGCGATCGTCGAGGCGGCCTTCCATGCCGTTCGGATCGCAACAGAACTCATCGACCTGCGCGCGCACGTCGGAGTACACCCCCGCATAGGGGCGACGGATGTCGTGCCATTCATCCCGATCAGGGGTACGACGATGCAGGACTGCATCCAGCTCGCCAAGCGACTGGGAGAACGGGTCGGACGTGAATTGGGCATCCCTGTGTTCCTCTATGAACGCGCCGCAAGCCATGCGGACCATGTTCCATTGGAAGCAGTCAGACGAGGAGGGCTTGAAGGCCTGGCTTTCCGGATGGAGTCAGATCCCCATTGGATCCCCGACTTTGGTCCTCCTCGACTGCATGACAGTGCGGGAGCCATTGCGATCGGCGCCCGACCTCCGCTGATCGCCTACAATGTCAACCTCCGCTCGACCGACGTGGACCAGGCACGCTCCATCGCCCGAGCCGTCCGCCATTCAAGCGGCGGGTTGCCATCCGTGAAAGCCATCGGGGTGGAACTATCCAGCCGGGGCATGGTGCAAGTCGCCATGAATTTGACCGACTCCCTCGCGACACCCCTTCTGGCCGCGTTTCAGCTGGTGAAGACCGAGGCCACGAAACGTGGAATAGAGGTGGCTGGAAGTGAACTGGTCGGATTAGTCCCCCAAGCGGCATTGGACCAGGCGGCGGCGGCTTCGCTGCAGATCGATCGATTCGATGCACGCCAGGTCCTCGAGACAAGGCTCGCTGAGGCCATGTCCGGCAGCACTGAGCGGGAATATACCCTTCCAGGTTTTCTTGCCGCGGTCGCTGACGCCAAACCGACACCAGCCGGCGGCAGTGTCGCGGCATTCGTAGGCGCCTTGGCGGCTTCTCTAGGCGTATTAGGCGCACGTCTCGGCGGACAATCGGAGAAAGAGCAACGACTACTTGAACTGAGTCGCCGGCTCCATCGGCTAGTTCAAGCCGATACGGAGGCCTACAACGGGCTAATGGAGGCTTACAAGAGGTCCAAACAACATCCTGATCGTCCTGAGGCGATTTCCGTTGCACTCCAACGGGCTACGGAAATACCGATGGAAATGGCGGATCTCACCTGCAAGGTTGCGAGATTGCTCCACACATTGCGTGAGACAGCCAAACCGGCGGTCCGGTCTGATCTCACGGTGGGCTTAACCCTCGCAATTGCCGCCGCGCACGCAGGTCTTGTGACGGTGCATACCAATGTACTCTCTCAGAAAAATCATGAGTTTATAGACACTATGCGACTGAGAATCGCCAAGCTCACCGAAAGCCTTGAGGAACTCAAGGTGTTGTGCTAGACTCCGGCGCCGGATCACTGGAAACCATAAGCAGCAGGCTTGTTGCCTGAGAAAGTCGAAAAGCAATCGGATGGAAATCAAGGTCTTCAACAACAACGTTGAAAAAGCTCTGAAAGTTGCCAAGAAAAAGCTCGCCGGCGAAGGTCTGTTCCGCGAACTCAAGCGCCGCCGTTTCTACGAGAAACCCAGCGTACGGAAGAAGGCCAAGCAACGCGAAGCTCAACGGCGCCGACAGAAGTGGTTGTCAAAACGGAAGCCTGACTAGTTCGTCGTCGGGGTCTGCCGCTCATCTCACCAGCCTCCTCCTCGTTCGTGACCTATCTCCATGCGTCAGGAGCAACTCCATGCCGCCATCCGTATCGTCAAGCGGGAAATTCGTCGTTGGCAAGAGCCGGTCGTCGGGGTCGTAGCCAAGGAATCGGACCGGGATCCCTTTCTCATTCTGATTTCCACTCTCCTCAGTTTGCGGACTAAAGACAGAACGACCAGAGAAGCCGGCGACCGACTGTTTGCCTTGGCTCGCACACCGGCAACGATGTTGATGTTACCGTTGAGGAAGTTGGAAAAGGCGATCTATCCTGTAGGATTCTATCGGACGAAAGCCAAGGCGATTCACCAAATCTGCCGCCGGTTGATCGATCAGTATGGCGGCAAGGTACCGGACTCCATCGATGACCTACTCACCTTACCGGGGGTCGGACGGAAAACAGCCAATCTGGTTGTGACGATTGGATACGGCAAGCCAGGAATCTGCGTGGACATTCATGTTCACCGGATCAGCAATCGCTGGGGCTATATCAACACGAAGACCCCGGAGGAGTCTGAACAGGCCCTCCGACGGAAGCTGCCGAAACAATACTGGATCATCTACAACGATCTTCTCGTCCCCTATGGGCAGAACCTATGCCTTCCGGTGTCACCATTATGCAGCAGGTGCAAGTTGATTGAATTATGCGATCGAGTGGGGGTTACAAGGTCGCGCTAGAAGCGGACGTTAAACGTGAGTCGTTCATCGCAAAGACCTCAAAAGATTCACGGACAACGTTCAGATGAACAGTTTGGTTTCCGCCTCAGCGGTCATCGAAAGGATCGCCGGCAGGCCCAGCACCTCATCGACATGCTTTTCGACCGCCGTACTATCGACCCCCATATACTCTAATCCGGCGCTGCAGGCGATCAGCCGCAGTTTTCCGACGTGCTTGGCATCTTGCAGCATTTCCGAGATCTTCGGTACCTTTTTCTCTTGAAGCAGCCGGGCCACCTCCTCGGCCGACCCCGCATATTCCGGCGGGAAATCGATCTGATCGATCTTCCCTTCCGCGAGTTTTTTGATCGTCCAGAACAACAAAACGATGATCACGTCCTTGCCCATCGCGGCCGCCGTCATGCCGAGCGTCGCAACCTGATGCAGCTTATCGTACGTGGCGTTGTGGGCGAAAATGACGAACTTCGGTTGAGTGGGCATACCTACTTCTTCCGCGCGCGGGCTTTCACGCTGTTGACATAGTCCGCAATCGTGGCCTCCACTTCATCGGCTGTCATCGGCCGATCATGCGTTTCGCTTTCATCAATCAGATATTGATCGTGTTCTTTTTCCTGCTTCAGAACGACCGCGTTTTCAGGAGTGACGTCGACCAGCATGAACCATTCTTTCGCGCCCTGTGAAATGATGACCTGTTTACCGGCCCCTTTCTTGGTGACCTCGATCTGAAGGTCATCTCCCGTATCAGCGTCCGCCCGTGCCGACCATACAAGCGACGTGCACCAGGACAGCGAGATCATGATCAGGAGCCGCGAGGCCGTGGAAGCGAACCCGTTCCGATCCATACCGAGGCTCCATGTTCGGTGATTATAACGATCAGGTACGACGGCGTAAACATCGAGGAGCCTCGGTGATGTAATCTTCTCTGTGTAAAAGACGA